>NZ_JBMHYI010000059.1:0-5608 GCF_058498515.1 Bryocella sp. | reverse complement strand
TCGCGGCCCAGAAAGAAACCCAGCGATAGTTGAAAGTGGTCATACCCCATCGACCGGCTCAAATCGGTCGGCCCCAGCGTGAAGGTCATCTCAACGGCATCCTTCACCCGCTTCACCGCATCCAGCGACCACTCCTGCACCCTCGCAAAGCCATGCGATGGGCCAGGATGACCATCAATCCGATCTCGTTTGCGATCTCCGGCAAACCACGGAAACACAACCGGAATTCCACCGCGAATGGGCTTACCCTCCGCAAACTCGCTTGTATGACTCACCAATATCGCCGGCTCAAACCCCTCAGGCTGCCACGCGGTCAGGTGCGCACCCTGCAGATAGATCGTAGCGATCACATCTGGTGTAGCCACCTGCACGTACACCAACCCATTCGTCGTGCCAAAGCGCACACCCTCGACGTTGAACTGCTGCCGCAATGTGTCCACAGTAGCCATCAAACGCCAAACACCTTCCGTATGTACTCACGGTCAGGCGCAATCGCAGCCGTATCCGAACCCTGCGGCGTGCCGCCCTCTTCGTCCATCAACCATCCACTCCAGCCGGTCTTGGCAACCGCTGCCGCGAGCTTCTCAAAACCCCAATCACCCTGCCCCAGCGGCACCTGAGTCTTGTTGTCCTTGAACGTCTTCAAATGGCAGCCCACAATTCGCTTCGAGTTGCGCATCATGAACTCTGACGGATCGCCGCCACCCTGATACGCGTGACCGGCATCCATCAGGAAATTCACCAAAGCCGGGTCGCTGTGGTCCGCAATGCCCTGGTTCTCGGCATTGTGGTTCGCGAACTCATGCGTGTGGTTGTGATACGCGAGCGCCATGCCATGATCCTTGCATACCTTGCCGTACTGTTCCAACTGCGCGCATTTTGCCTTCAGCGCATCCTCGGTAAAAACACCCGTCGGCGACAATCCGCCCGAACTCATCACGATGTAATGCGCGCCGAGCGCAGCGCCGCCATCGCAGGTCTTCGCGAGGTCGCTCTTCGCGGCTTCGTCCATGGACGTGTGCATGCCAATGAAGGTAGAACCAACGGCATCCAGCTTGGCGCGCGCCGGCGCGGGATTTGCGAACTGATCGCTGACGAAATGCACATTCGTCTCAAACCCAACGTAGCCCAGATCCTTGGCTTGCTTCACAAACCCAACGATCGCGTCGAAGTCCCCTGCTTTCGGCCCGAACCCATTCAATTGGCATCCCACCCGCGGCTTCGTCCCTTCCGCCCAAACGCGTGCGCCAACCGTGGCCATGGCCGAGGAAACGAGAAACGTCCTGCGGGTCATTTCGACAAACTTCATTTGAGCCCTCCAATAGGTAGCAATCGATTACACGAAGAGCATACATCCTCCAGCTAGGCTTGCGCTTCCAGCTGCTTCATGCGCTGGGCGAGTCTCTCAATAAACTCATAAGTGAGCGGCGGCAGAGCGCGCGACGATGGGATGATCACCGCCATCTGCATCGCATCTGACATCCCGAACGCAAGCGGCCGCCATACAACCGTGCCGTTTGCAATTTCATCCAGAAACGCAACCTTGCTGATAAACGCGATCCCACGGCCTGCCGCAATCAGGTGCTTCAGCATGACCGTCGAATTGCACGTCACCACGGGCACGAGGGTGTTCCAAAGGTCGGCCATGTCCGACGACACAATGCTGTCCACACTCGTAAGTCCGCCACTGCGCAGGATGGCGTGCCCCTTGCAATCTTCCACGGTAACGCTCTGCTTTTTCGCGAGCGGATGTGCGCTATCCATCACGACGCCCGCAGGAAAGTTGAACATTGCGAATGCTTTTACGCCGACTGCTGTTCTGTTGAAGAAGGTAATGCCCACATCACACTGCCCTGAAGACACCTTCTCGACGATCTTCTGCGGCGCTACCGCCGCAACCGAGTAAGTAACGGCCGGATAGAGTTGCGCAAAATCTACGACTGTCGCAGGCAGGACCCGGATGAGCAGAGAGTCCAACGCAGCCACCTTGATATGCCCGGTTCGCTCTCCCTTAAGAGCATCGAGCTGCATCCGCAGGTCCTGGTAGTCCTCCATCGTGCTGCGAATATGAAGTAGCACGCGCTCTCCGGCAGCGGTCAAGCGTATGCCGGTCGGCAGGCGGACGAATAACTCCGTGTTCAGCTCCTGTTCGAGGTTCAGTATCTGTCGATTGACTGCGCTCGAGGCAACATAAAGATTCCGCGCTGCTTTTCGAATCGACCCACAGCGAGCTACCTCTACGAAATACTTCAATACAGTGGCATGCATAAAATTCCTTTGGCCGCTCTTTCAACTACCGTCCGCTCCACACCGGAGCGCGCTTTTCACGAAACGCACGAACGCCTTCCTCGGAGTCTTCCGCTTCCAGCGCTTCGATCAACGCCGGCAAACGTGCCCGCTGTGCTTCAACCGGTGTAAGCGTCGAGGTCAATCGCGCGCATTGCTTGATGGCTCGCAACGATGTTGGCGCGCAGGCGAGAATGTCCTTCACCCACCGGCCAACAGCCTCGTCCAATCCTGCACGCGGGGCGACTTCATTAATGAGCCCCATCGTGAGTGCTTCCCGCGCAGAGATGTGCCGGCCCGTCATTAGCATTCCCATCGCATGCCGGTAAGGGATCTGCCGCTGCAGCAACACGGCTCCACCATCAAGCGGAATATGTCCAACACGCGGCTCAGGCAGGCCGAACTTCGCATCATCGACGGCCACGATGATGTCGGCGCCAAGCACCATCTCAAAGCCACCACCCAACGCATATCCATTCACGCGCGCAATGACAGGAATATTCAGCGTCTCACGTAGGGCAATGCCCCCAAAACCTCCAGGCGTTGGATGAGCCCAATAATCCAATCCATATCTGCCGGGCTCCTTGAGATCGGCCCCGACACAAAAGGCGCGGTCCCCTTCGCCAGTAAGGACGATGACACGTACATCCGTGCTGGCTTCAAGAGAAGACCAGATCGCCAACAGCTCATCTCTGGTCGCTGAATCTACCGCATTCATCGCAGTGGGACGGGATAGCGTGACGGTTGCTACATGGTTCTCGATCGTCAGACGAACATTCATCGTTCCACAGCCTTCCTCATTCGGTCTTCCATTCCCCTAATTTCTGGCGCGGACTTCTGCCATCACTTCTTCGGTATGCTGCCCCAATCGCGGCGGCGGTATTCTCACACTGACCGTCGACCGAGAAAGGTGAACAGGGTTGTTCACAAGCCGCAGATGCTGCCCCTCGCCAGGGCCCTCCAGAATCATCTGATTCACAGCCGTCTGAGGATCTTCGAGGGCTTCTTTCATCGTGCGGACCGGAGCGCAAAGGATATCCTCTTCATCGAGCTTTTCAATCCAATGCGCCTTGGTGTTCGTGATGAACTTCGCGCGGAAGGCAGCTTGCAGCTCCGGCTTGTTGTTGAACTGTTCGGTGAGATTTGCAAACTTGGGATCGGCGGAAAGATCAGGCAAGCCGAGAGCGTCGCAGATGTTTCTCAACGGATTTTCCTTGAAAGCACCAACCATAACGATAGGCCCATCAAGCGTTTCGAAAACCCCGCAAAGCGGCATCGCAGCCCAGTTCACCTCGGAGTCCGACATCATATGCATCGCCGCCTCCTGCATCTGAAGCGCGAGCATGGAGTCGTACAAACAGACGTTCACCTTCTGGCCTTCTCCGGTCTTGCTACGCTGGATCAGTGCAAGAAGAATCCCCTGCACCATGTGCATGCCGGCCGCGTAGTCCGCCGGAGACACTGGATAGAGTGACGTTGGAATGGAAGCGTCCGCCTTCCGCATCATTACGCCGCTCAACGCCTGCGCCAGAAAATCCTGCCCTCCCTTGTGCGCATGCGGTCCAGTCTCTCCATAGCCTGTACCAACCGCATAGATGATGGCCGGATTAAGCTTCATGCAATCTTCATATCCGAGGCCGAGACGCTGCATCACGCCCGAACGAAAGTTATTGACGACGACATCGGCTTCCGCGATGAGCTTGCGCACCATCGACATCTGCTCTGCGTCACGCAGGTCGACTGCGACACTTCGCTTGTTACGGTTCAGGCTGCAGAAGATCGGGTTATCAGCTCCGGCAATCTGCTTGAAGCTCGACCGGCTGAGATCGCCGGCATGCGCGCGCTCGATCTTGATGACGTCGGCGCCAAAGTCTGCAAGAGTCTGCGTGCAGACAGGCCCCATCATGACCTGCGTAAAGTCGATGACGCGTATGCCATTGAGCGGCAGCTCGTTTTCATTTGGTTCTGTTTTAGTTTCCATGGTTCTCCGCGAATTGTTTGGCTATAGCCAGTGATGGAACATCTGAATTTTTGCCGGCTTGATCTCCAGGGTCCGCTCCCTGCTGACGAAGCAGTCGTTGCACGGCAGCGACATCGACGTTGCGCACTGCGACAGAGGCGTTGATCGCAAGCGCTGCAGCAACGCCGGCGGCCTCGCCCATTGCCATACATGGAGGGATCTCACGTGACATTTTCTGCGCCTGCGACGTTGCAGAGTAGTGACGGCCCGCGACCAGCAGATTGTCGATCTTCTGCGGAACGAGGGTGCGATACGGCATGAAGTAGTCGCGGCCCCGAGCAATGCTATCGGGAAAGCGCGTTCTCGCAGCGAGGTCTTCCTTCGTCATCACGTACTCGCCTTCAAGCAACCGCGTCTGGCGAACGCCCGTCTGTGGAGCAACATCAACGACGTAACAGTTCTCAAAGCCAGGCAACTTGTTGCGCGCAAACTCTACCGCTGCGTAGATGTGCTTTCGGCCTTTGACCTCTGCTGTTGTTAGGTCTTCGACATTCACGCCATCGAGGCCGAGCATGTGTGGACAGTTGCACCAAACAACTCCGGGAAGCGGTGTCTTCAGCCACCACAGCCCCCACGAACCTCCGAGGATCTGCTTGATCTCCTTATCCAATTGTGCGTACGTTTCCGGATCTTCACGCTCAAAGCGTTCAGCTTCGTCTGTATCGACGCCCCCGAGACGAAAGACCGTCGTCAGCATGTACCGTCCACTGATATGCGGAGCCTCCGCAGAAGATGCGACGTCAAGGTCTCCGGTGGCATCGATCACAACATCGCCAAGAATCGCTTCTGTTCCCTCTTTGGTGTTGCAGATAACTCCCTTCACCTTGCCGTCTTCCACGAGCGTCTTTGAAAACCACGAATGGAGTCTTAGCTGGATTCCATGCTCTTGCACCATATCCAGCGCAACGCGCTTCCACGCATCGGGATCGAAGGCGGCAGCGAAACAGATGGGATGAGGCTTCGTATGCGTGTGAAAATCGAAGGCGCCCCAGCGTGTCCAGCGGCGCAACGAATCAGGATCGGTTCCCCACTCATCCGACTTAGGGAACTTCGCCAGTCCCATGGCCGCCATGCGCTCGATCATCGTGAGCATAATTCCACGCACTGAAATCTCCTGCTGGTGGTTGTCCCACATATCGTCGAGCACCAACACCATGCCACCCGAGGCCAGCCCGCCGAGATAGTTGTAACGCTCCAGCAGGATGACCTTCACGCCGTTGCGCGCAGCAGCCAGCGCTGCCGCAAAGCCGGCTGGGCCGCCACCAACAACGACAACATCTGCCTTCGCGGCTACCTTGATCT
>NZ_JBMHYI010000058.1:0-21174 GCF_058498515.1 Bryocella sp. | reverse complement strand
ATGTCCCACACGGAATGCGCGTTCTTGCGATACTCCACCATCTCTTCCAGTATCCAGCAAGACGCTGAAAGCACACCGCCTAAAGGCGGTGGGTTTAGACCGGGTGATGGAGACTAAAGCCAGTCCGTCTTTCTCATGTTGGCGCAGGGCTGCCAGTTGCGTGCATAGGACGATGCGATTCCCCTGCGCTGCATAGTAGAGGCGATAGTGTGCAAGGTGATCGACCGCGGCAAAGACGCTGCGGGTCTCCGTGGAGTAAGCCGCAAAGGCGTAATCACCCGCAAGGTGGGCGACGGCCTGTTCCCCCCAACGCTGATAGGCAGAGAACAGAATGCTTGAGTCCGCAATCTCCCCGGCAGGGGCAGTGTCCATCCCAAGCAGGTGGAGAAGCTCTTCGCGATTGTCGAGCCGAACCTGACAGACAAACAGAGTCTTGCCGTCGGGAGACCAGAGCGGCTGCACGTCGTAGCGGTCTTCCGGTAAGAAACCGGGCACCCGGACAGCTGCCCCGAACTCCTCTCTGGGTGCGGAGATTTCCACGGGAAAGGTGCGCAAGGGACTGGTTGAACCCTGCAACGCCTGGCCCAGCGCCATCACCTCGGGGACCTGAACCCCATTCTTACGATCAACGATCAGAGCAAACAGGATCGTACCCTTTCGGCTGCATGGGTACGCTCGCAGTCAGGGCCAGATCCTGCATTGCTGAAGGTGTAAATCGGCACATATTTTGATTTTTCGTTGCGGCCGGTCACTACAATCCCACCGGCCTCGAGCCACGCATGCGCGTCAACGACCGCCCCGGAAGCCGGAGTGACCGAGAGCACGAGACTTGAGGCGATCCTGCGGCGTGCGAGGACGCGTTGCGCTGCGATTGCACGCATCAGGCAAGTGGGTTTCCAGGGAATCCTGCGAAAGATACTGCCCAGCGCCCAACGCACTTGCAGTACGACTTGTATCTGCTCCGCAGGAGCGCGTATCTCGGTCAATGGCTGCTGCAACGTCGCAGCCGTCTCTGCAAAGGGACGATGACGGACCGCCGTGCGTGCCCGCAGTAGCTCATAGATGCACTCACCTACCAGGCAGTAGTGCATGAGTCTGGACCGTATTCGCTGAAGCAAAATCACTCGTCGCTCCCGTTACACTCTAGGATAAATTGCGTTCCACCGCTGTTCGGATTACCCTTTGCAGAACTCATGTACGACATAGAAACCATCTACAAACGTTCTCCGAAGGTCATAGCCGCAACGGTCAGCGACACGTCATTCCTGCTGCATATCGAAGACTGGGTCTATCTCGAGTTGAACGAAAGCGGCAGCGGAATATGGGCGTTACTGGAGGACGACAGGAACGTCGACCAGATCGTCGAGGACCTGAGCCGCTCCTTCCGCGTCGACCGCGAGGTATGCGTGAAGGACACACTGGAGTTCCTCGCCACGTTGGAAGAAAAGCACTTCGCTATCCGCGAATAGCTCTGCGGCTCAGGCTCCGCAGCTCAAGTTCCACGCTGGCCGCGACTCCTTCGCGGGCTTCTCATCATTCCAGCAGCGAGATAGCGAACACCATCCAGAAGCAGCAATGGTGCTGCGATCCACGGTAACAGCGAATCGAAGCGATCATCGATATGCTTCACCAGCGCATCCGGCAGCGCTCTGCTTTGGCGAGCCCAGGACCACGTCCGAACGCAGCGTCGTCGCCACATGGCAGGTATCGGCTCCCACCGCATCGTAGCGGGGCAGGCGCGGCCAAGCTGCGCCAGGTCCGCCGGCAGGTCACCAGGCACGGCTTCGGCATACCACCAGCCGCGATGATGCACCGCATGCTGCTCGCATCGCGCCAGGTGAGCAGGACACAAGCCACGCTCGGTGGCCCACTCCTCATGGAAGACACGAGTCATCTTTCGCGATAGCTGGGCCGCAGGATCGACGGCGGTGAGATGACGTCCCGAAGCGGGAATCACTCGATCGACGACCGCTTGAAAACGCCACGCGAATGGCGTCAAGCCGCTCGATCCCTGAAGGCTGGACGCGGGTAATGCAATCGCGGACCGTCCGCTCCAAAGGGTACCCGGCTTCCATCGTTGGGGCCGCGGGTGGTTGGCGGCGAACGCAAAAGGTTGCTGCCGATCGATACAGCAGGTCGACGCAGGGGACAGCAGATTCAGGCTTTGGTAGTGGCGCGTCATCTCCAGACGATACGGTTCTTCGAGCCCATTGGCACGTAACTCCGCAAGGATCGCTGGACTCGGAATCTCGTCAGCGTCTTCAAGGAGGATGACATCGGTGCTGACGGCATCGTGGAGGGCCATGACGAGGGCATTACGCTGCACGGCGGCGCGTTCCCGCGGGCTCGCATCCAAAGGCCCCAGAGACCGCAGCTGAATGGCCCGAATCTTGTGCGCAGCCCAGGTGAAGCGACTGCGATGCTGCTCGAATACCAGCGGTTTGGGCCTGCCTCGATATGTCTCCGCGGCTTCGATCAAGACAAAGACATCCACGGCCTCAAAATTCTGCCGTAGTCGATGCTCGAGCAGGTCCAGTTCCCCATCAAACAAGAACGTATCGTAGATGCGCACCGGCGTCGTCAAAGCTGCATGATCCTCGATCACGTCGATGGTAGTCGAGGAAAGGGCACCACAGCCATCGGACGGACTGAGCCATTGCCGCCATGGCATTGATGCCTGAATCAACTGGACGAGGTCATGACTTGTCCTGCAGCAGCAGACGCTGCACCTGCCGCACACCCCAGCGTGGAAGCCAACCGAGGAGGCGAATGATTCTTTGGCTGATCGTGAGACCTTCGCCGCCAGTGATGCTGACAAGCTGTTCGCCAAGTTCCCGCATCATGTAGATCGGGTTACTGCTAAGCGGTACGCGCGCCAGCCTGAGGTGCCGGAAGAAACGCTGCTCCTGCACCGCTGTCTGCTCCTCCGCTCCGCTGGCGATAGCCGTCAACGCCATGCGCGTGACGAGGCGAGCCTGCCAACTGGGCTTCCTTGCTGCTACCGGAAGCTCCGTCCCGAAGAGTTGATGGCAGAGCAGCAGCGCCTGCGTCGCAGGAACCACCGCTCCCCAGCGCGACGCGGTCTCGAGCAGGGCCTGAGCGGATGCTGAATCCTGGCGCACCATCTCAGCCACGTCCGTCAGCCACCTCAGGCGAAACCAGGCATGCTTGGCCCCATGCACACACAGATACGGCAATAGCACTTCGTCCGGGAGAACGTAGGTGTCGAGTCCGTTGCGCTGAAAGCGTTGCCAGAGCTCCGGCGCCACCTCCGGTGGACCCAGTTCAGGCCGCTCCCATAGCCTCCAATGGAGCTCCACCTGAGCGCCAGTCTGAGGATGACTGTACTCGAAGTGGATCCGATGGCGGAGAAACCAATCGAGGTGCTCGGGATCCTGATCCAGAGTGGGCCAGATTCGACGGTACCCCTCTGCTGCCAGGAGACCATCGGCCACCGCAACGTTCTCGCGGGTGACCAGTAGATCGATATCGCCACTCTGGCGCACACTGACATCGCGGTAAAGCTTCAATGAAAGCGGAATCCCCTTCAACACCACCACGGGAATACCCTTGGCGGCAAAGGTTCGCGAGAGCTTGGCCACCTGCATGGCGGCGAACAGCGACTGCCGCGCCTTCTTCTCCGCCAGGAGAGCGATCGATCGGCGCACCTCATCGGGAATCCGCTCAGAGCGATGTGCCGTGAGCGACCGATGCACAAGACCGATCACGCGATGCCACTTGACGGCAGCCAGAAAGCGCTCCCAGTCGATGACTTCCCCCAACGCGTTGTCGATCCCAGCACGATCGTCCGAGGTCGCCGCACCCCGGAGGAGCGCGATCACCAGCCGCAGCTCTGGTGGAAATGGGAGCGTCACGTCATCCCTTACGGGACGTAACTCCGCACCCGTTGCATTCACCAATCGCTCCGCCGACTGAAGCTGCGGACGTAACAGCATTCCACCCAAGGGAAATTACCTGCCAACCATTGCTCTATCCAACGACTAGCATCTTACAACCCGCCACGAGTGCTGGCGACCCGGCCGCATCTCGATGAGCACCACACGCCCAAAACGGCTGGAGCTTCTTCCACGAAGCTCGCTGCCGGTGGGTGAGGCGGAGGTCACAACAGGCTGGGTTCTATCGGGGAAACGTGTCGCCAAACATGGGAAGCTGGCTCTTGGACCCGGCCAGGCTCGCTTCTGGTTGAACGACGTCCAGTGCTCCTGGAAGTCCCAGTGTTCGTGGAATAGGCCGGGGCGATAGGAGAGCTGTGCTGGATGTAGTGCAACGACCAGAACCTCCGGCCCGCGTAAAGTCGCGCTGGTTGAAGAGAACCTCGAAGCCTTCGAGCAGCAGTACCTTGTTCCTTTCCTTCAACGTCTGTGACCTGAGTCCCCGGGAGGCGTGAATGGGCGACGCTCTCGCTTCTAAGTCACGGCCAGTTCGAGATGCTGTCTTTCTAAAAACCGGCTCTCTTTGGCGCCGCCGTCGAAGCGTCAATGGGAGATGGTTTCAGCACCCTTCGTCGCGTAGGCTTCAACGTCTACAACATCCTTCAGGACGAAGTTTGTCGGCCCAACTGGCGCCGGAGCCTTAAGGCGAAGGATGCCGAGGCCATGGACATTCTGCGCCCATAGCGCGGGGCGAGCATCCGCCTGCGCAAGAGAAAACTCCACGTTGGCAATCTCCACCCCGCGGATGTTGCGCAGGAAGAGGCCGTGCGCAGGCATGTCGCTGCCCATGCGCGTGGGGTCGGGATACTCATTCCATTTCTCGTCGGGGATCGAGTCGGCCAACGCTTTGGATCCCCCTCCCACCTGGTGGAAGTAGATGTTCGAGAGCCGCACATCCTCGATCAGTGCCTGTGGGATGCCCGCAACGATGCCTGGCTGCAGCGACGATGAGTTATAGCTGATGAAGTTATCCACATAGACGCGGCGGAGGGTGCCGATCTCCGCATCCGCAGGCCCGCGCATGCGCGCACACAGGCGAATATAAAGCGGGCTCACAGTGCACTCGCGCATCGTTATATTAGTGATAGCGATATCTTCGAGCAGCGCACCATCCGCCGACTCCAGCGCTATGCCGCGGCTGCCTTCGCACACACAGTTGGAGATGGTGATATTGCGGAAGCCACCGTTGGACTCAGTGCCGCATTTGATTCGGCCCGTGGCCTGCTTATTCTTCGCAAGTTTGCCCGGCTTGAACGTGCCATCGAGCAGCGAACCGATCTCATACTTGCCCGTGGTGAAGCAGTTGGTGATGGTCACGTTGTCAGTCGAGCGAGCGTAGCCCAGGGCGTAGGAGCTCTTGGGGCAGATCGCGTCGTCTTCAGGCGAGTTGACCGTGCAATTGGAGACACGCACGTTGCGGCAGCAGTCGATGTCGATGCCGTCGCGATCGGTATCGATCTTCAAGTTGTCGATCGTTCAGTTATCCACCGCGGTCAGCAGCAGGCCGAAGTGGCCTCCTTTGAGGATGGAGAAGTCGCGGAAGGTGACGTTGCGGCAGTTTTTCAGCGCGATAGTCTTGTTGCCGACGCCGTCGGGTAGCACATGATTGCCATGGCCCGCCGAGAGCCCCCGACCCCACAGGAGACCTGGTCCGGTGATGCTGAAGTCGTGCAGGTCTTCGCCCCACATCAGGCTGTTGTGCCAGTGATTGTGCCCGAAGTCCTGGTACGCGTCCCAAGCGGTCTTGGGTTCAGGAACGTCGTAGGCGCCGCCGTTGTAGCCGAACTTCTCTCCGGGCCTGGGACCTTCGGCCGCGATGATGGTGCAGCCGGAGGTGAGATAGAGATCGACGTAGCTCTTTAGGTGGATCGAGAAGCAGAGGTACTGGCCCGCGGGAAACATCACGATGCCTCCGCCCTTGCTGGAGGCAACTTCGATGGCTCGATTAACGGCATCGGTGTCCAGCGTTTTGCCATCACCCGTCGCTCCGAACTCGCGCACGTTGAAGATGGCGGCGGTCGGGACAAGCCCTCCGCGTGGGGCTTCGGCATATCCGCCAGGAACAGCAACGGCGCCGAATAATCCGGCGCCTGATAGCCGCAGCACATCCCGTCTCGAGGAACCTTGCATCGTTGCGTTGACCTCTTTCCTTAGTGCTTGATGATCTTCACGAGCGCGTACGTGACCTGCCCGTCCTTAGGGACGAAATACTGATGCGGGACACCGGCGGCTACGGTGATGACGTCGCCCGGCCCGACATGGACGCTGGTGCCGCCCTCAATCTTTTCACCCTGCTGCTCGCCGGGCGCGCTCGAATGCATGCCGACGGCATGACCTCCATAGACCATGGTAGCCTCGCCGCTCTGGACGATCATCACGTCATCCTTGTGCTCATGTAGTTCCACCACGCCGTTTTCCTCACGATGAGAGACGGAGAGAATGTGGTCGCCGTAGTCGTCCTTCTCCTTGATGCCGTTGGGCGGCATGCCTTTGGGCCAGATCCGGACACTGTCCGTCACCGTCATTTGTTGTGCCAGCGCCACCCCGGCCAGCACCACCAACGCTCCCATCATCAGTCGAACCTTCATCCTCTTCTCCTTCTTCGCTGGAGTATCGTTACGCCTTCACAACGGTATGTTTGGCGAGATACGCGGGATCGATCTCCACGCCCAGCCCGGGACCACTGGGGATCTGCAGTACTCCGTTCGCATCCGAACGCAACGTTGAAGTCGCGCAATGATAGGGCAGATCGTTGTTGAACTCCTTGAACTCGTGATACGGACCAGAGTTCGGAATCGCGGAGACGAAGTGCATCATGTACAGGTAGCCGAGCCCGGTGCTCGAGATGTGTGGGATGCACTGCTTGCCGAACGCCGCGCCCATCCGCGCTACCGGTACGCAACGGGACATGCCACCGAAGTAGAACATATCCTGCTGGGTGATGGACAAGCCGCCGTTTGCAACTAGCCAGCGGAAGTTGTGGATGCTCGGCTCCTGCTCGCCACCGGCGATGGGAATCTCGAGGGCGTCCGCCACCTGCTTCGTCTCTTCGTACCAGTCGAAGGGCACGGGCTCCTCGTAGAACGCATACTTATATTCCTGCATGATTTTGCCGATCTTGATGGCTTCCTTCACATCGTAGGAGCCGTTGGCATCGGCGGAGATCACCATGTCGTCGCCGAAGGTCTTGCGCACCAGGGGAATGAGCTTCTCGCTGCGGCCCGCTGGAAATTCCGTGTGGGTCATGCGGCCGCCGAGCTTGAACTTGATGGCCTTGGCGTGAGAAATGGCCACATCGCGCTTGAGGTGCTCGATGACGTCCTCGGCGGAGTTGTCACGCTCGCCATTGGCCTGGTAGACGGAGATGGTCTTGTTGTAGATCTTGTCGCTGATGAGCAGGCCGATTGGCAGTCCGGATATCTTGCCGAACATATCCAACACGGCAAACTCATAGGTCGCGAGCGGCACCCAGATGGCAAGGCTCTGTGCCTTGTAGTTCGAGTCATGCACGGTGCTCTCGAGCATGTCTGCCTCGAGGTTGCGAGCGTCCTTGCCAACAAAGAACGGAGCAAAACGCTGCACGAAGACGGGGTAGAAGGTCTCCATTTGCTGGGCGTTGGAGATCGATAGGCCCTCGTGTCCATCCTTGGAGCGCACACGGCACAGCCATGAGTTCTTATAGTGCAACAGCTCGACCGACTCGATGATGACCGGGTCCTTGAAGAGTTCGCGACGAAAGACTGGCCGCTTCAGGATCGCATCGAGCTTGGCGTAGCGCTCCTGCAGCGTGCCCGGAAGGCCGTGGCGCGGAGCGTTGAGGAACTGGCCCTCGGCGAGCCCCGGCATACCGGCGGCGCCGACAGTAGCCGCGGTGCCCTTCAGAAGATTGCGGCGATTCATGATCATGGACGAGGACCTCTTCTCTGGAATGGAGCTGGGGCCGCTTGGCGGCATAAGATTGGGTGATGGCGAGACGGAGATCACGATATCCGCTGGCGTCACCCCCAAAATCACCGGCTAAGTAGTAAACATGTATCGCCGCATGTCACTCTGGAGGCCTTGCCGCTCACCGCGACTGGGACCGGCTCCGGCCTCCAGCCGAATCTTCGATTCGCACAATCGTTCCGGGCTTGTTCATCGAGCGATTTGGACGGACTCCTTCAAAATCCGGGCAAAGAAGGCTGTGACTTACATGCACGCACAGGTGACATACCACCCACCGGTCCAACAAACACGCCGTAGACGCGAGAATTGGGCCGATGTGGAGGCGGGAGATGAAGAGGGTTCAACGCGGGAAGTGGTTCGGCCTGAAGGCAGCAGTTGGCGTCAGCCTCGCAATGGCATGGGCGTCGATTTCCCCATGCACTCGAGCGCAAGGTACGCCGCAGCCGACGAAGATCGTGCTTGTTGGCGATTCGACGGTCGCGGTAGGAGGCGGTTGGGGACCTGGCTTCTGTGCCGTGCTGACCCCAGGTATAACCTGCATTGACGACGCTCTCAATGGCCGCAGCTCGAAGAGCTTTATCGCTGAAGGAGCGTGGCAGAAGGCCCTCGGGAAACATGGAACGTACTACCTCATTCAGTTCGGCCACAATGACATGAAGGGCAAGGGCGCAGATCGTGAGACCGATCCTGAAACCACCTTCGCGGAGAACCTGCGCCGTTACATCCGCGATGCGCGCGCGATGGCCGCGACGCCAGTGCTGGTGACTCCACTCTCGCGGCGCACGTTCAAGGATGGTGCGGTGGTGGAGGATCTGAAGGACTACGCCGCCGCGACGCGCAAGGTGGGCGTGGAGGAGCACGTGAGCGTCATCGATCTGAATGCGCTCTCGACCGCGATGCTCAACCACATGGACCAGAAGCGGGCCGACGAGTTCAACGCTGTGGGCCAGGAGAAAGAGCGGCTCGCCGTGGGCAAGAGCGCAACTGACCGCACACATCTCAACCCGCATGGGCAGCAGGTCTTTGGGCAGATGGTCGCGCGGGATCTGGCGAGGCTGCAGCCGGAGCTGCGACAAGTGATCAAGCTGCCTGCCGAATAATTACTTCAATTCACGGCCCAGGATGTAGGTCGTCTCCGTCGGTACGTCATCGCGGAAGCGAACCCGCAGCACCACCTGGTAGTAGCGCGGCATCCGTCCGCCATGGGAAGCCTTGAGATTTTCCACGACCGTTGCAGCGAACTTGGGATCGGAGAAGGCTTGAACCGCTCCGACATAGCCGGCTGAGCGATTGCTGGTGAAGCTGTCTACCTCGTTGCTGCCGAGTGGGCCGGGCAGATGCGTCACCAGCGCATAGACGACGCCGGTTTCCGTCGGTGCCGTCTGGTAGTCGTCGGTGTACAGAGCCTGTTCGCCCGCAGCAGGGTGGGGGTTCTTCACGCCGTTGAGCACCGGCAACAGCTGAGGAGCGATCGGCAGAGCGCTGGCCTGATCGAAGAACAGGTTCTCCACGCCGACGAAGATCACATTGTTGTCGGACATCTGCTGCCACGAGACCTGGCTGGCCTTGCCGAGCGAAAACAGCGGAGCGCGCGGACCGAAGAGACGGCCGAGCTGGAATGCGGCCTGCACCTCGCCAAAGGCTGTGTAGTAGCGGCTTGGCTGCATCCCGGAGCTCTTCAACGTCTTGCTCAGCGCCTGCATCGTCTCCGAGCGTTCAATGTCGGACCACTGATTCAGCGAACGATCTCGATAGTAGACGCCAGGATTGGAGTGCAGCTCTATGAAGAGTGGATCCTCGATCAGCACGAGCAGCGGCCTCTTCTCACTGACGAATGGGCCCCAAAGCTCTGCAATCTCCGGAGTCCATTGAGTTGCGGCACTCGCGAGACTACCGGCGCCAGACCTAGCGAAGAAACTGTGGGCTGCGTAACCAACCGCAAGGCACAGCAGCGCGGTGAGGGCGACCATCCACCAGCGCGCGTCGCGGGGACGCATTGCAGCCGTCTCCTCCGTCGAGAGATCCGGAGGCAGATGCAAAGGCGGTGCGATCGCCGCGGGCAAAGGTTCGTCCAGCTTGCGCGGCTCGCAGACGAGGCGAAAACGTCCCTTCGGGAGATCCACGATCAGAGGATCGTTGATCCCCTCCTTGCGGTAGTACTCGGCCAGCTTCTGGCGCAGGCGGCCCACCTGAATGCGTACGGCGGAGTTGTGTTGCGGGTCATAAGAAGACGGCTTGCCGAGCCCGTCGATCGCGACCACATACTCTTTGAGCTTGTCGGCTTCGCCGGTCGCAGCCTTGTCCGCGAGATAAAGAAGCAGACGACGCAGCACCTCGGAGCTGCGAAACTCCTCGCTGCGAACGATGCGGTCTACCTCCTCGCGGAGAAGATCGGAGCCCACCAAAGTTTCTTCCGCAACCATGGCAAGCAGATATCATCCGCAGGAAACGGTTGTCAATCCAGATCCGTGAGCTTCCTGACAGGCCACCAAGACGACGTTACATACACGTTTTTCACTCCAGCGTCCCGGACTTCGCCGCATCCCGCAGGTAGAGTTGGTTTCGCTTACCGGAACCACCCACCGCTTACGCCACCGCCATGTGATGCAAAAGGCAGCGATGCCCAAGGCAAGGAGTCTCGTTGACAGCGCCCCCCTCCAGAACCTCTCAGGTCTTTCGTTCCCTGTACTTCCGCGTGCTGGTGGGCCTCGTCGCCGGTATCGCCGTCGGCTTTCTTGCACCGCACTTCGGCGAATCGCTCAAACCGCTGGGCGATGGCTTCATCAAATTAGTGCGGATGTTGATCGCGCCCATCATATTCCTGACGGTCGTGACGGGCATCGCCAACATGGGAGACACGAAGAGGCTGGGCCGGGTTGGGATCAAGGCGCTAGTGTACTTCGAGGTGGTCACCACGCTGGCCCTCGCGCTGGGATTTGGCTTCGCGCACCTGATGCACCCGGGAATCGGCCTGAACATCGACCCAAAGGTGCTCGATCCCAAGTCGATTGAGCAGTATGTGCATCCCGGGCACCCGCTGACGGTGGTCGGCTTCCTGATGAACATCCTCCCTGACTCTTTTGTGGGCGCATTCGCCAATGGAGACATCCTCCAGGTCCTGTTCCTCGCGATCCTCGTGGGCATCGCGCTGGTGGTGCTGGACGAGAAGCAGCGGCTCATCGGATTCGCGCGATCGGCCTCGCACCTGTTCTTCCGCATGACCGCGCTAGTGATGGAACTGGCCCCTCTTGCAGTCTTCGGCGCGATGGGCTTCACCATCGGCAAGTACGGCGTCGCTACCCTGCTCTCGCTGGCGAAGGTGCTGCTGTGCATGGCACTGGCGGGCACAGTCTTCATCGTGGTCGTGCTGGGCGCAATCTGCATGGCGAATGGCGTGAACCTGTGGCGGCTGATCGTCTACCTCAAGGAGGAGTTGCTCATCGCGATCGGCACCTCGTCCTCGGAGCCGGCTCTGCCGGGCCTCATGGCCAAGATGGAGCGACTGGGTTGTACAGAGGCCCTCGTGGGCTTGGTGATCCCGGCGGGCTACTCCTTCAACCTCGATGGAACATCAATCTACCTGACCATCGCCGCGCTCTTTGTGGCGCAGGCGACGAACACGCACCTCACGCTGGGCCAGCAACTCTTCATCCTGCTCATCCTCATGCTCAACTCCAAGGGCGCCGCGGCGGTCACAGGCAGCGGATTCATCACACTGGCCGCCACTCTTTCCGCGCTGGGAACCATTCCTGTAGTCGGTATCACGCTGCTTCTGGGCATCGATCGATTCATGTCCCAGATGCGTACCATCGTCAACCTCATTGGCAATGCTGTAGCCTGCATAGCAGTTTCGCGGTGGGAGCAAAGCTTCGACGACGAACGCGCGCAGCTGATCCTCAGCGGCAAGGTCGTGGTGCGTCCTCTGAAGAGCCTCGGCGTCGCGGAGCAGGAATTCGACTCGCTCAAGATGTGAGCGGGATGAAAGAGGAAGCGAGTGATGGAACGCGTACAGTTTCGGCAGGAAGTTCCGGCAAGACTTAAGGAAGTGCTCAGCGAGGAGGCACTCGCGTTTGTGGTAGGACTGGAACGCGCCTTTGGGCCGCGCCGCCGCGAGCTCTTGAAAAAGCGTATCGAGCGGCAGGTGCGGATCGACGCGGGAGAGCGTCCGGACTTTCTTCCGGAGACGAAGGACATTCGCGAGAGTGAATGGACGGTAGCGGCGCTGCCTACCGATCTTCTCGATCGTCGCGTAGAGATCACTGGACCGGTGGACCGCAAGATGGTGATCAACGCGCTGAACTCCGGCGCGCGCGTCTTCATGGCGGACTTTGAGGACTCGACCACGCCGACCTGGCTGAACGTGCTGGAGGGCCAGAGCAACCTGCGCGATGCGGTACGCCGTACGATCACGTATGACGATCCTGCCAGCGGCAAGCACTACGAACTTGGCGCCAAGCCAGCGGTGCTGTTCATCCGCCCACGCGGCTGGCATCTGGAAGAGGCGCACATCCTCGTTGACGGCAAGCCGATGAGCGGATCGCTGTTCGACTTCGCGTTATACGCCTTTCACAATGCAAAGGAGTTGCTCGCACGAGGCTCCGGCCCGTACTTCTATCTGCCGAAGATGGAGAGCCATCTCGAGGCACGGCTCTGGAACGACGTCTTCGTCGCTGCAGAGGCACAGCTGGGCATCAAGCCCGGCTCGATCAAGGCAACGGTGCTGATTGAAACCATTCTCGCCAGCTTCGAGATGGACGAGATCCTGTACGAACTGCGCGATCACTCCGCAGGCCTAAACTGTGGGCGCTGGGACTACATCTTCAGCTTCATCAAGAAGCTTGCAGCAGATAAGAGTATCCTGCTGCCCGACCGCGCGCTGGTCACGATGAAGACCCACTTCATGCGCTCCTACTCCCTGCTTTGCATCAAGACCTGCCACCAGCGCAACGTGCATGCGATGGGCGGCATGAGCGCGCTGATTCCAATCAAGGGCGATCCCGAAGCTAATGAGCGCGCCATCGCAGGCGTGCGGGCAGACAAAGAGCGCGAGGCCGGCGATGGACATGACGGCACCTGGGTCGCCCATCCTGGGCTGGTGCCGGTGACGATGGAAGTCTTCGACCGCCTGATGCCCACGCCAAACCAGATCGAGAAGCAGCTGACGGACTACCGTGCCACGGCTGCGGACCTGCTGCAGGTTCCCGAGGGCGCGATCACGGAGGCCGGACTGAGGCAGAACGTTGCCGTTTGCCTTGGCTATCTTGAAGCATGGCTGCG
This sequence comes from Bryocella sp., assembly GCF_058498515.1. Taxonomy (NCBI): domain Bacteria; kingdom Pseudomonadati; phylum Acidobacteriota; class Terriglobia; order Terriglobales; family Acidobacteriaceae; genus Bryocella; species Bryocella sp. Next base: position 7,999 of record NZ_JBMHYI010000058.1, on the reverse strand, counting down.
TGGCATCGGCTGCGTTCCGCTCTTCAACCTGATGGAGGATGCAGCGACCGCGGAGATCAGCCGCGCGCAGCTGTGGCAATGGATCCACCACGGAGCGCATCTCGACGATGGCCGCGCTGTCACGCTTGAGCTGTCCAACGCAGTTATCGACGAGCAGCTGACGCAGGCCAGGAACAAGGTCGGCGCGGACCGCTACCTCGCATACGCTTCGGCGGTGGAGTTGATGAAGCAGATGCTCGCCTCACCCACCTTCCCGGAGTTCCTTACAATTCCCGCGTATCGGCAGATCCTGGCCGAAGAGGCCACCACGTAGCTTCATCAGCCTTAAGCCTTTGAGCTTTGGAGAGCTTAGTGTTCGCCAATCAGACGATGCAACCCTGGGCTCAAGGCTATAACCCGACCGGACACGTATGGCTCTCGACTGCGCTGGCGGCGATGCCACTGGTGCTGTTGCTGACGCTCATGCTCGCGGTGCGGATGAAGGCTCATCGCGCCGCTCTGCTGACCCTGCTCGTGGCGGTCATCACGGCCGTCGCGTGCTTTCAGATGCCAGTAAAGCTCGCGCTGCTGTCCACGATGCTGGGCGGCATGTACGGGCTGTTCCCTGTCTTCTGGATCATCTTTCCGGTGATCTTCCTGTATGAGCTCACGGTGCGCGCGGGACGCTTTGCGCTGCTGCAGCAATGCGTGGGCGGCATTACCGCAGACAGCCGGTTGCAGCTGTTGCTGATCGCATTCACGCTGGGCGCGTTCTTCGAGGGCGCGTCGGGCTTTGGCACGCCCGTTGCCGTATGCGGGGCGCTATTGCTCGGTCTCGGCTTTGAACCCTTACATGCCGCGGCCTATGCTCTGCTCGCGAACACCGCCCCCGTCGCGTTCGGCGCACTTGGAACACCAGTGATCGGGCTCCATGGCGTCACGGGTATCGACACCTTGCAGCTCACTCGCACGATCGCACTGCTGCTGACGCCCTTCTGCGTGATCGTTCCCATCTGGCTCATCACCTGCTTCGCCGGGTTCAGCGCGATGCTGGAGGTGTGGCCCGCAGTGTTGCTCGCGGGGACGTTGTTCGGTGCCGTCCAACTCGCCGTTGCCACCTTCCATGGACCATGGCTGGTCAATATCGTGGCCTCACTCGTCACGCTGACGGCTCTGGTGCTGCTCTTCCGGAAGTGGAAACCACGAACGATCCTCGGCCCCAGACTGCAAGTACTCACGGAAGCAGACATCGCTTTGTGCAGGCCATCAGCCGCAGATGTGCGGCGTGCACTTACGCCGTGGCTGATCCTTGCGCTCTTCGTCGCGCCGTGGGGAACACCTGCGTTCGTGCACTGGCTGGATTCGTTCTCCGCGATGAGTCTTCCGGTTCGCGGGCTGCATCTGGCCGTGCTGCGCATGCCGCCAATCGCTCCCGTCAGTCGCGCAGAGCCCGCGGTGTTCACCTTCAACTGGCTCTCTGCCACGGGAACTGGCATTCTCGCTTCGGCGATCGTGGCCGCGCTGGCGATGGGCCTCGGCGCCCGCGATATGCTGCTGGCGCTGCGCGATACCGTGATGAAGACCCGCTTCACGATGACGACCATCGCCGCGCTCATGGGGCTTGCCTTCCTCACGCGTTATTGCGGGCTGGACGCCGTGCTGGGACTCGCCTTCGCGCGCACGGGATCGCTCTACCCCTTCTTCGGCACGCTGATCGGCTGGCTGGGAACGGCCTCGACAGGCTCAGATACATCTTCCAACGTGCTTTTCGGCAGCCTGCAGAAACTGACCGCGCAGCAGCTTGGCCTTTCGGCCACGTTGATGGCCGCAGCAAATTCAGGCGGCGGTGTGATGGGCAAGATGATCGCGCCGCAGAGCGTCGTGGTTGCCAGTACGGCCACCAACAACTATGGCAAGGAAGGTCCGATCCTGCGCATGGTGATGCTTCACAGCCTGATCCTCGCGAGCCTCATGGGTGCCCTGGTGCTCGTATCTATCCACGTTCCATTCCTCGCTCGCATCCTCAGCCGGTAGAGTCCCTATGATGCATTGCAGAGTTCTGATCACAGGCATCCTCCTTGCGGGATGCAGCACGTTGCTGGCGCAGCGCACGACCCGTCCTGATCCTGCCGATCCCTCGCATCCCTTCGACACTCCAGCGCCGGTACGCACGCGCGCCAGCGGGCGGCAGCTCGAAGCATGGAGACAACAGGCTCGCGCTGCGCTCTTCCTCGATGGCCCTGCGCCCGCACTCGCTGCGCATGAGTTCGGCAGCTTTGTGCCAATGCCCGGGGTGACCGCGCATCGTGTCACCTTCGGAACGCAATACGGAATGCGTGTCCCCGCGATCGTCTATCGGCCCGACAACGTTCAAGGCAAGCTCCCTGCAATCGTCATCGTCGCGGGCCATGGCGGAGACAAATCCACATGGTACGAGGTCTATGCGGGTCTGCTCTACGCCAGCGCCGGAGCGATCGTGGTGACCTACGATCCCATCGGCGAAGGCGAACGGAACGCACAGCACCTGCACGATGCTCGCGCGCACGACACCAACCTCCCGGGTCTGCAATCACCTGCGCGGCTGGGCGGCCTCATGGTCGGTGACGTCTCGCAGGCCGTGAGCTATGCGCTAAGCCTGCCGCATGTAGACCCTCATCGCATCGCCGTGCTGGGCTATTCGATGGGCAGCTTCCATGCCGCACTCGCTGCAGGCCTCGATCCGCGCATCCGTTACTTGGTGCTATCCGGCGGAGGCGACCTCGACGGCAACGGCGGCTCCTGGGACTCGAGCTCGAAGGTGATGTGTCAAGGCGGTCCTTACCAGGCGCTCAGCGTGCTGCCGGACAAGGGTGCAATCCTCTACGCGCTGCATCAGCGCGTGGGAGAGACGTTGCTGCTGAACGGAGCCGAGGACAACCTGCTCGCCGCGCCGCATCACGGCCCATCGTTCTTCGTGGATCTGAACAACCGTGTGCATGCGCTGGAAGGCGCAGACCTGCCTGGCATCGATGCGCGGTTTTATCCCGGTGTGGGGCATCGGCCAAGTTGGGTGAATCGCGATGCGGCCGAATGGCTGAACATGCGGCTCCACTTCCCTCGCTGGCGCAACGTGTCCATCGCATCGCTTGGGGAGACCCACATCGGTGAGTGGGCCGCCGTGACTGGCGCGCGCATCAACGATGGCTATGCCACGGAGAAGACCGAGGCAGGTGTGCGTGCCGTAGGGCGCAACTTCCCGGCGCCAAGCGCCGCGCAGTTGCAGGCAGTGCCCATGGACGAATGGACCGCGCATGAGGACCAGTACAAGTGGCAGGGCTGGGCGAAGCATACGCTCGCTGCGCAAGGCTTGCCTGTCGAGGTCCCTCAACCCGCAGCTCCGCGGGCTTCCGCCGTAGGCAACACTACTACCACCGTGAAGCGAATCCGCTAGATGGTCGCCGCGCTTCAGCGCGTAACAAACATGTGACCGACGGGACGCGTGTGAGGCCGCTGCTGCGTCTCGCATAGAGTGCTTGACTGGCTTCGGCGAATCGGTGAGCCATCATGATCGACATGAGGGGAGAGCATGAAACAGAGTCCTATTTGGAATTGGTGTACCGTGTCTGCGCTTGGTGCATCCGGCTCGCGCACCTGCCGGAGTTTGGGAAACAACACTTCGATCTTCCGTTCAACGCGACCGGTAAGAAATGGGTTCGGTTTGCTGTGTGGGATTCGGCAGGCAACGGTGCGTTTGTGCAGCCGGTGCCGCTGAAATAGCGAGCTGTCGCAGAAGATTACAAGGCACAAAATGCGGGGCGCCTTCTTTCGAAGGCGCCCCGGAGGAGTCCTGCAACAACGCCTTAGAAGGCGTACTTGATCGCGCCCTGCAGGATGCGCTGGTTGCCCTGCTGACTTGTAATCTGCCCGAACTGCGCCGAGTTATACGCGCTGACCGGAGCGGCGAAGTTGGTGTGGTTGAAGAGATTGAAGGTCTCGAAGCGCAGCTGTAGCTGCTGTTCGCGGAAGGTGCGGATGTTCTTGACCAGCGTGGTATCCACGTCGACGTAGCCCGGGCCGCTGTAGCCGTTCATGCGCGAGTTCCCAAAGCTTTCCGGAACCGTCGTGAATGCGGTCTTGGTGATCCACGTCGGTTTGCCTCCGCTGTTCACATTGCGGTTGTAAGGATTCACACCCGGAACGATAGTGGCGCGATCCAGTCCAACACCTGTGAGCGAGACGTCCGTGCCCGCCGTGACGCTGAATGGATACGCGGCATAGTCGCTGACCAGGAACGCCGGCGACCATCCTCCAAGCACTGCGTCGACCAGGTGATTCTGAAAGTGATACCCCTCGTAGACGAGCGACGCCACGAAGTTGTTGCGCAGGTCAAAATCGCAGAGGCCGTAATCCTGCTCTCGGTAAAACGGGTCCGACTCGGTATTCCCCTGCAGCTTGTTGGCCAACGTCTCTGCGGACTGCAGGCACTTGGAGTACGTGTAGACCGCGAGCAGCGTGTACTTGTGCGCCAGGCGATGCTGCGCCGAAACGCGAAGCCCCTGGTAGTAGGTGTTGAGATGGTCGTCCATCTGCGTGACCGTCGAGTAGTACGGTCCGGCGGCGGCGTTCAACGTATTGAAGTAGCGGCGAGCCTGTTCGTTCCCCGTGGTTGCACCGGCGGTGTAGATCGCCGGGTTAGCCTCCGTTGCGCCACGGAAGTGCACGCCGCGGTTACCCACGTAGTCCGCGCTGAAGACCCAGTCATGCCCCAGCTGGCGCTGATAGCTGAGGCTCCAGTCTTCCATGTACGGATGAGTGAGCCCCAGAGGCAGGTTCACGAACGTCCCTCCCTGCGAGAAGGTCGCATTGGCAGAGGGGAACGGCAGCGGGAAAGGATCGCCACCAGGATAGGAGGCAAAGGGATTGACAAAGCCGCCGGAGGGACTAGTGAGACTAAGGCCGTTGGCCCACGGAGGTCCGATGCCAAACGCTGAATCCGTGTACGACTCAGGCTGGTCGAAGAACACCCCGAAGGACGCGCGGATGGACTGCACACCCTTGCCGTCGGGGTCGAGTGCGATACCGACGCGCGGAGCGACGTTGCCGTAGTTGCCGAAGGCGTAGGCCTTCGGGATACCCGGATCACCATAGAATAAGATGCCGGCGGGTGCGTTGTTGAAGACCTGCGTCTTCTGCCCCGCAGCCAACGCGGAGGTTGAAATGTGGTTGCCCTCACCTCTGGCGTCATACTCGGGCAGCGATGGCTCCCAGCGAAGACCGGCGTGGAACGTCACACGCGGGCTGAACTGGATATCGTCCTGGAAGTACGCGCCAATGTACTTCTGGCGCAGGCCATTCACAACAATGTTATTGACCGCAAGTTGGTAGAGCGACCCCGTCAAGAAGTCGGCGATGCTGTACCCCGCCTTACCGGTCGCCGGATTGCCGGTCGCCTGACCATTGAAGGTAAACGATCCATTCTCGTTCTGAATGTTGGTCTGGTCCATCTGGCCGATGATGTTCTCGAACCCAAAGCTGAAGTGATTCTTGCGATAGATCCAGTCCACGTCGTCTGCCCACTGCCACTGGTTGCGGATGAAGGAAGCCGGCGAGTTGGAGTTACCACCATAGTTGAACGCGCTCGAAACCGAGATGTAGGTGAAATTCGGCACGATGTTGTATATGTTGACGCCCAACTCGGCAGAGCCCAGCAGCTGCGACGGGTTCGTACGATTGACCGCCAGACGCGAATACGTAAAGTGCAGATTGTTGATGACGTGGTCATTGATCACATACTGCTCGCCCAGCACGATGGATTGCGTCCGCTGGAAGAGAGAGGGCCGCGACAGCGTGAGGATATTGCCGGGCGTGTATGCCGCCGGATTGCTGTAATCCAGGTAGAAGTAACGCGCCATGATCGAGTGATGGCTGTTCAGCGTCATGTCGGTCTTGCCCACCGCCTGGATCTCGTTGCTCGGATTTGGCACAGCGTAGATAACCTCACCGCAGGGATCGGTCGTTGTCGGCAGCAGCTTCACCACGTTTAGAGCGGGGGCGACAAAGCGCGTGGAACTGATTTGATTACCCGCCAGCGGGAGCCTCGTGGCTGGATCGTATAGCTGGGTGAACGTGCCGTTTTCACCGGTTTGGGTTGCGGAGCTACCGAGGCAGGGGGCAAAATTGCCGGCCAGCATCGCCGCCGTGGGCACGTACGAGATGGAGTTCGAAGGCGCCGTGCGGATCGCAGTCTCTTGCGCTCCGCCGAAGAGGAATACTTTGTTCTTGATGACCGGCCCGCCAATGGTCCCGCCGTACTGGTTGCGCTTCAGCGGATCCTTGGCAATCCCAAAGAATCCCTTGGCATTTACCGCGCCGTTGCGGATGAATTCGAAGGCCGTGCCGTGAATCTGGTTGGTACCGGATTTGGTGACCGCATTGATGACCGAGCCGGGATGCAGACCAAAGCGGGCCGAGACGCCGCTGGACTGCACCGTGAACTCCTGCAGAGCGTCGGGAAACGGGAATGGCAGGTTCACATTGGAGTGCGAATCGTTGTGGTCACCGCCATCCAGAACATAATTGTTGCCGTTGATCTGGCCGCCCATGATCGAGACGCCCAGCGAGTTCACGTAGTCGTGGGAGCTGACCACGCGCGTGGCCGCATTGGGGGGCGAAGCCGCGCCGCCCGTAAGAGCGATGAGGTCGGTCGCCTGGCGGCCATTGAGCGGGAGGTCCACGATGCGCTTGGAGTCGATGGTCTCCGAGATGGAGGTGTCCTGGGTCTGGACCATGGAGGCATCGGCGTCCACCTGGACCTCCTGCGATACCGTCCCAAGACCCACGCTGACGTCGACCTCGACATTGCTGCCGACCGTCAGGATGATGCCCGACTGCTTGTAAGGAGTGAAGCCGGAGGAGGTGATCTCCAGCGAATAGCCGCCACCGATGGGGAGGCCGGGTAGCGTGTACTCACCAGCCGTGCCGCTGACGGTTTCCTGCACGTGTCCGGTGTCCAGCTGTGTCGCCTTGATGTGGGCTCCCGGCACGGCTGCGCCCGAAGGGTCTTTTACCGTTCCGTGAATGGTCGCGTTGTTGACGGCCTGAGTCCAAGCCAGCCCACAAGACAAGAGAGACAACCCGAGTACACCGAGCTGGCTCCTGAAGCGAATTGTTCGCATTCTTTCTCCCTCCAAAACCACGCCTGACGAGCCGTCTGCTGCGTGGCGATCCTGCCTGCAGCCCGCCTTGCGAGAGCCAAATGAGCGTGAGAGCTTCGCTCATTACCGCGATGAGGACGGGGATATTCCTCGTACGTCCCCACCGGCTCAAGCCCCCGGAGCAGAAATCAAGCTGCCTTACGTGCGCTGTCCTTGCTAGCCCTCCCAGGTCGGGGCTGTAAACGGAAAACATGTAAGTTACAGCGGCGCGCAAGACCATACAGCCGATGGCGCGTAAAGTCTGCAGCGTCTATCACCTGCGGAAGGAGCGCATCACGTTACCTAAACGTTCTCTATGGCCGGGGCGCTGGGTGTACGCATCCTCCGAGGCGGCCCGCCAAGGTCCGGATGGCCCACGTACCCAAGCGAAGTGGAGCGGAGGCCGTGCCATCCCCGGCGTTACATACACCTCAGCTCAGCCGGACCGGCTTGCGGACCAGGACTGCGAAATGCCACACAGCGCCGCGCTACACTGACAATCCAGCGGGGCGAGATTCCCCAGCAGAATGAGGTCCCGCATGCAGCATGCACGCCAGGCTCTTCTCCATCATCCCGATGCCGTCTAGTTCTTTGCCTCAGCCGGAGCTTCGTCGTGGGATCTCGACGTTTTCGGCGTTGGGGATCAACGTGATTGGCATGGTGGGTGTTGGGCCGTTTGTCACGCTGCCGCTGATCGTGATTGCGATGGGCGGGCCGCAGGCGATGCTGGGCTGGCTGCTGGGCGCGGCGCTTTCGTTGTGCGACGGCATGGTGTGGGCCGAGCTTGGCACGGCCTATCCCGAGGCTGGCGGATCGTACGCCTACCTCAAGCACCTGTACGGCGAGAA
>NZ_JBMHYI010000057.1:0-55307 GCF_058498515.1 Bryocella sp. | reverse complement strand
CCGCATCGGCTGAAGGCGCTGCTGCCTGCGGGGACGGTGATCGCGCACAAGACCGGCACCTCGGGCGTCGACGGGGGCCTTGCGCACGCGACCAACGATGTGGGACTGATCACCATGAAGGACGGACGCAAGCTTGCGGTGGCTGTCCTTGTGTCTGACTCGCGCGCTCCCGAGGCGGTGCGCGAAGGTGTGATTGCGCAGATCGGCAAGGTCGTCTGGAGCGCCGCGGAGGGGGCGACGAGCCCGCGGCCGCTCCAGCGGTAACGTGACATTGCTGGCTGTGAACCGTGGAGTCAACGCTGGTTTGCTCTAATGGAGCTGGAAGACCCTATGAGCGAAACAGCACAGAACACGACCGGACGCTATCTCTGCATCCACGGACACTTTTACCAGCCACCGCGTGAAAACCCGTGGCTTGAAGTCGTCGAGACCCAGGACTCGGCGGCGCCTTACCACGACTGGAACGAGCGCATCACCGCCGAATGCTACGGCACCAACGGCGCCTCGCGCATTTTGAACGGCGCCAACGAGATCGTGCGCATCGTCAACAACTATGCGCAGATCAGCTTCAACTTCGGCCCGACGCTGCTCTCGTGGATGGAGAAGCGTGCGCCGGGCGCGTACCGCGCGATTCTCGAGGCGGACAAGGAGAGCTGCACGCGCTTCAACGGTCACGGCTCGGCGCTGGCACAGGTCTACAACCACATCATCATGCCGCTGGCGAGCGAGCGCGATGCGCGCACGCAGATCCGCTGGGGCATCGCCGACTTCGAGCATCGCTTCGGCCGCAAGCCGGAAGGCATGTGGCTGGCGGAGACGGCCGTCTCACGCAGCGTGCTGGACCTGATGGCGCAGGAAGGCATCAAGTTCACGATCCTCGCGCCGCACCAGTGTGCGCGGGTACGTCCTCTATCAGAGGATGACGCCACTCGGCTGCAGCCCATCTACGCGCAACCCGTCGATCCAGCGCCAAAGCTTCTGCGTCGCGCCACGGATTTCGTTGACGGGAGTTATGAAGAGGACGCTGTGAGCGAGGAGGCTACAGTGGCAGGCGCAGAGGCCGCCGAACCAGTCGCGCATCCCTGGCTGGAGACGCCCAACGCGATCGTCGACACCACGCGATCGTATGTTGTGCAGCTCGACGAAGGCCGTTCGATCGCCGTCTTCTTCTACGACGGCCCCACCTCGCGCGCGATCGCGTTTGAGGGCCTGCTGAACTCCGGTGAAGTGTTCGCACGACGGCTGCTGAGAGGCCTGCGCGATGACAAGGGAGCCAACGAGCCGCAGATGGTGCACGTCGCGACCGATGGCGAGAGCTATGGCCACCATCATCGTCATGGCGAGATGGCGCTGAGCTTCGCGCTGCACACCATCGAAGAACAACAGCTGGCGCGGCTGACGAACTACGGCGAGTTTCTTGCGCTGCATCCGCCGCAATTTGAGGCCGAGGTTGTCGACGACTCTTCCTGGTCATGCTCGCATGGCGTGGAGCGCTGGCGCTCCGACTGCGGATGCAACGGCGGCAAGCCGGGATGGAATCAAAAGTGGCGCGGCCCGCTGCGCCATGCGCTCGACCTGCTGCGCGACCGCACCGCGCCAATGGCCGAGGAGCTTGCCGCGCCGCTGTTGAACGACCTCTGGGCGGCGCGCGATGCGTACATCGAAGTGGTGCTTGATCGTTCGCCCGACAGCATCGGGCTCTTCTTTGACGAGCACGCCACGCATGAGCTCAGCGAAGCGGAACGCGTCACCGTGCTGGAACTGCTGGAGCTCCAACGCCACACGCAGCTGATGTACACCAGCTGTGGCTGGTTCTTCGACGAGATCTCCGGCATTGAGACGGTGCAGGTGATCGCGTATGCGGGCCGCGTCATTCAACTGGCGCAGAAGCTCTTTGGCGATGCTCCGCTGTTTGGCGATTCCGCCGCGGCGCTGGAGCACGACTTCCTCGAGGTGTTGGCGCTGGCCGAAAGCAATGTGCCCGAGCTTCGCAACGGTGCGGAGATCTATCGCAAGCTCGTGTTGCCCAAACGCGTGGATCTCGACAGCGTGGGAGCGCACTATGCCATCAGCAGCATGTTCCGCGCGTATCCCGATGCGGGCCAGATCTTCTGCTTCGATGTGCAGCGCTGCAGCTCGGACATGCTGACCTCCGGCCGTGGCCGCGTGGCGCTGGGTCAAGCGTCACTGCGCTCGCGCATCACCGAGGAGACGGAAGCGATCTGCTTCGCCGTGCTGCATCTCGGCGACCAGAACCTCTCGGCCGCGGTGAAGCGAGCCGATTCGACGGATGACGCTGCATGGCTGGAGTTCACCGAGAAGGCCCGTGGCAGCCTGCGCCGCGCGAACCTGCCCGAACTCATCCGGCTCATCGACGAGTTCTTCGGTGGCACGCTATACTCGCTCACGTCGCTCTTCGCCGATGAACAGCACCGCATCCTGCAGTCGATCCTGAACCAGACACTGTCGGAGGTCGAGGGGTCGCTGATGCGCATCTACGAAGAGCATGCGACGCTGCTGGACTTCCTTGGCGAGGCCAACATCACCGCGCCACCCGCGCTCGCGCTCACCGCGGGCTTTGCGATCAATGCGAGCCTGCGCCACGCGCTGGAGGCTGATACCTACGACTCCGCCGAGGTGAGCCGGCTGCTGCGCCGCGCCACCATCGACCACGTACAGCTGGACCGCGCGCTGTTGAGCTTCACCGCCGACAAGCGCATGAAGCGGGCGATGGTCCGCCTTGAGACCGCGGTGGATGAACAAAACGCCGCTGTGCTGCATGAGACGCTGGCTGTCGCGGAGAGCCTGCGCACGCTGCCGATGGACGTCAACCTGTGGCAGGCGCAAAACATCTGGAACGACATGCTGCATCGCGCCGACGCCGCCAACTGGACACGCGAGTGGCGCGATGGCTTCCGCAAGCTGGGCACCGCCCTGAACATCAGCGTGGATGACCTGGTAGTGGAGAATGGGGTGCCGATCTTTTGAGAGGCGAGTGAATAGTGAATAGTGAGGAAAAGCAAAGGCGCTCGTACCGACGCGCCTTACTTCACTATTCACTTTTCCCTACTCACCGGCACTTAGTGTCTCCACGGCCGATCCTTCTTCGGATACCGATCGACGCCGTTGATGCGATACGTGAGGCCTACGCTGACGCCGTAAGGATGCAGCGGGCCGTGGCTGCCGAAGTCCTGCCAGATCTGGTACTCGAAGTCCGGAGCGCGTACCGTCCAGCGATCGCCGAGACGGAAGTCGATGCCGCCGCCAGGAGCCATGGTGAAGAACGTGCCGTAGCCATCATTGAACGGGAAGACCATGCGGCTTCCGCCAACGAGGAACTTGCCGTACACGACTGCGGGGCCGAACTCCTTGATGTTCACGTGCGGTCCGATGAGGTAGTTGGACTGCGTGACGCCTTCATCGGTGTGGTAGCGCAGCCAGCGGCCTTCGGCCTCGATGCCATACCGCCAGTGCGGGTGCATGTCTACGTTGACGTAACCGCCGCCGATGTAGTTCTTGCCATAGTCGGTCTGGAAGGCCGACACGCCGCCGCCGGCATTGAGATAGCTTCCGGGTCCGCCCGCCGTGGGGCCGGCCTGCGCCCTTGCTGCCAGAGGCAGCACGAGGGCGGCAAGCGCAAGCGCAGTGGCGGCGAGGGATGGGATTCGCTGTATCATTCGCCGCTCCTTAGTTGGTGACCGTGAGAGTAACTGTCTGTGACTGGGTCACGCCTGTTCCTTTGCCTGCAGCCGTCACCTTGAAGGTGTACGTCCCCGCGGGCGTTGTGTTCTCGTGGAGGCCTGAGCAGCCCGTCGCGCCGAAGCTGACCGCAACCGCGAGCAGCACCACCAGCAGCGCGCCGAGGCGACGCCGCTTGTAGAGCCCGAAGCCCAGCAGCAGGCCGGCAGGCAGCATCGCGAACGCGATCGTGCCGTTGCCGCCAGAGACCGGCTTCTTCAGCGACGCTGAGGTTACGGTTGCGCCCGAGCCCAGCGGGTCGCCGGTGTCGACCGTTAGCTGCACCGTCACGGTGCCATTGGCTGCAAGCTGCACGGCATCGCTCGAGAAGGTGCAGGTGGCGTAGACCGGCAAGCCAAGGCAGCCCATCTGCAGCGTGTCGTTGAAGCCCTTGATCGAGCTCATGGTCACGTTGACGACGCTGTGCTGCCCCGTCGGAACGGACACCTGCGCAGGCGCTACGCCGATAGTGAACTGCGTCGCCGGGCCACTCACCACGGAAGTGGCGATGGAGTTCGAGGCCGCATAGTTTGTGTCACCCGCGTAGTTCGCCACGATGGTCTCACTGGCGGACTGCAGCTCGACATCGAGCGTCGCCACACCGGTGCTGTCCACCTGCGCTGTGCCCACGGTCTGGCCGTTGCTGGTGAAGGTCACTGTTCCCGTGGGGATCGTCGTGCCCGTGCCCGTCCAACGGATGACCGAGATCAGCGTCACCGCCTGCAGATCGGCCGGGTTGGCGTTGGTCGCAGTCAGTGTGGTGGTGGTGGGCCGCAGCGTTACGCCTTCGACGAGTGGCGTCGACACCGAGGGTAGGTCCGTGGCATCGCCAGAGTAGCTGGCGAGGATGGAGTGGTTGCCTGCAGTGAAGGTGATGCCGCTGAGCACAGCAGCGCCATTGGCGCCGACAGCAACCGTGCCCAGCTTGGTCGTGCCATCGGTGAAGGTGACGGTACCGCTGGGGATCCCGATCTGTGAGTTGGTCACCAGCGCGGTGAACGTCACGGTATCGAGCGTGTATGCGGGGTTCTCGCCGGAGATGAGCGCAACCTGCGTCATCTCTTCCACCTGGAGCACGAGAGCGGTGGAGACCGAAGCGCTGGTGCTGCCGCTGCCTCCGTAGTTCGCCACGATGGAGTGCGTTCCGGGCGCCAGCGACGAGACGCTGGCAGTAGCCACACCACTCGCGTTGAGCGTTCCCGTGCCGATGGTCTTCGTGCCATCGGTGAAGGTCACTGTGCCGGCAGCGGGAGTGCCATTGCTGCTGACCGCCGCAGTGAACGTTACCGGGGTGCCGTAGATGACAGGGTTGGCGCTCGAGGTGAGCGTGACCTGCGTGGTCGCACTCTGGACCGTCTGGGTCAACGCAGCTTGCGCGGTTGAGTAATTGCTATCGCCCGGATAGGTGACCGCGATGGGGTGCGTGCCCACCGCGAGCGAGGATGTCGCGAAGGAAGCCGAGCCGGTCGCGTCCAGCGCTATCGTGCCCAGGCTCACTGCGCCGTCGGTGAACGTGACGTTGCCAGTCGGGACCGTGGAGGCCGCGCCTGTGATCTTCACCGTGAGGATCACATTCTGGCCGGAGACTGCCGGGTTCGTGCTCGAGCCGAGCACCGCGCTTGCCGGCTGTACGATGTGCTCCGTGACCGCGGTTGAGGTCGAGGTAGCATGGTTGGTGTCGCCGCCATAGACCGCGGTGATGGTGTGCGGACCGAAGGTCAGCGCGCTCGTCGTGAAGATCGCCGAGCCGCCTGCATTCACTGTCGCTGTGCCTAGTGAGGTCGAGCCATCCAGAAAGTTCACGCTGCCCGTGATGCCCGTATCCGCACTGGCGACCGTGGCCGTGAAGGTGACAGGCTGGCCGAGCGTCTGCGGATTCGCGCTAGAGGCCAGGGCCGTCTGCGATGTAGCCTGGCTCACCACCACGGAGACCGTCGTGGAGCTGGCCGCGTAGTTGGCATTGCCTGCGTAGGTCACGGTGAGGACATCCGTGCCGACGGGAAGTGTAGTCAACGCAACCGTGGTGACGCCGCCCGCGTTGAGTGTGCCCGTACCGACGACCGAACCGCCGAAGCTGACAGTGACCGTGCCGTACGGTGGAATCGTCGCACTGCTCACCGCCGCCGAGACCGTCACGGTCTGGCCGGCCTGCGGAGCCGCCGGAGTGGCGTGCGCTGCCGTCGTACTGGCGGTCTGGTTGACCACCTCAAGCACCGCGGTCGAGGTGCTGGCCGCGTAGTTGGTGTTGCCGTTGTACGTGGCGACTACCGACTGCGAACCTTGGTTGAGCTGGTTGGTGGAGAGCGTCGCCGCTCCACTGCCATTCACGTTGACCGTTCCCAGCACCGTCGCGCCAGTGGTAAAGGTCACCGTTCCAGTGATGGCCCCGTCTGCAGTCGAACCGGAACCGACCGCAACCGTTGCCGTGAGCTGCACCGTCGCGCCCGCGTTCGTGGGATTCGCATTCGAGCTCAGAGCGGTCGTGGTGTTGAGCTGGTTCACCGTTTCGGCAAGGGTGGAGGAGACTGAGGTGGAGCTGTGCGCATCGCCACCGTAGGTCGCGGTGATGGCGTGCGTGCCGGGCGCCAGAGCCGAGGTAGTGAAGGTGGCGATGGAGCTCCCGTTGAGCGGGCCGGTGCCCAGCACCGTCGTTCCGTCCTTGAAGGTGACCGTGCCCGTTGTGGTGAAGCTGGAGCTGCCGGTCACAGTGGCCGTGAACGTAACGCTGGTACCGACCGGTACCACAGCCGCGCTGGTAGCGAGGGTTGTGGTGCTGGTGCCCGCATTCACGACCTCGTTCACGGTGTTCGAGGTTCCACTCGCGTTCGAGTTGTCGCCCGAGTACTGCACCGTGATGGAGTGCGTGCCCACCATGAGCGAGCCTGTGGTGAAGGAGGCTGCGCCGCCCGCGAGCGTCTGCGTGCCCAGCAGCGTGGTCCCATCGTAGAACTTGGCCGTGCCCGTCGCCGTACCCGAGGGAGGAGTCGCGGTGAAGGTGAAGGTGACGTTCTCGCCCACCGTGGCGGGGTTGGGCACGGCCCCGAGCATCAGCGCGTCCTGCTGCTGGATGAGCTGGGTCAGCGGAGACTGCGCCGACGCGTTCTGGCTGTCTCCGCTATAGACGGCGGTGATGTTGTGGGCGCCGAGGCTCAGCGTGCTCGTGCTGCAGAAGGCCTGCGTGGTAGCCAACGTGATTGAGCACAACTGGGTCGCACCGTCCGAGAAGATGACCGTCCCCGTGACGGCATCCGGCGCGGAGATCGTGGCGGTGAAGGTCACGGCAGACCCGACAGCGGCCGGGTTCGCGCTGGAGGCGAGAGACAGGGAAGTCGGATTGACCGAAAGCACGTTGCCGGTGAGCTTGATGGAGATAGGCGTATTGCCGGCGTCCGAAGGCTGCGTTAGCATCCCGTTATCGGGCGATGCCACAACGGTAGGCGCGAACTCCACGCCCAGGTTGCAGGTCGCGTCCGGCGAGAGCGCCACACCGATCGCGCAGGTCGTCGAAACGCCATCCAGCGCGGACTGATTGAAGATCGGCGCCTGCGGATGCAGGTCCGCATTTCCATCATTCGCCACCATGACGGAGATAGGCGCGGAGATTTTGCCTTCCTTCATGTCGGGATAGGTGAGCAGGGTCTTGGTCGCGTTGATCTCGCGCACGCGGTTGTGGAACATGTCCGCGATGAAGAGATCTCCGGTCTGGTCAAAGTAGAGAGCGTAGGGGCCGTAGAGTCCCACATTGTTGGCGGGCTGGCCTTCGTCGGAGGTGGAGTAGGCCTCGCTGCCGTTGCCGGCCAGCGTCCTGATGAGGCCGGTGCTGATCATGACCTCGCGGACGCGATTGTTGGCCGTATCGCCGATGTAGACGTTTCCTGCAGGGTCCTGCGCAAGCGCGGCCGGAGCATTCAGCTGGGCCTGAATTGCCTGGCCACCGTCGCCGGAAAAGCCAAGCGTACCGCTGCCGGCGAAGGTCGTAATGGTTCCGGCGATGACCTGGCGTACGCGGTTGTTGTTGAAGTCGGCGATGAGCAACGCGCCGGAGCTGGTGACAAGCGTGGACCATGGAGCGTTGAGCTTCGCTGCAGTTGCAGGACCGCCATCGCCGCCAAAGCCCTGTGCGCCGCTGCCCGCGATGGTTGTAATGATGCCCGCGGTGTTGACCTCGCGGACGACGTGGTTGCCGGTGTCGGCGATGTACATGTTGCCGGCAGAATCGAAGCTGACGCCCTGGGGCAGCGAGAGCTCGGCGGAGGTCGCCGCGCCTCCGTTGCCGGTGTAGCCCTGCGTTGCGTTACCGGCCACGGTGGAGATGAATCCAGTTACCGCGTCGATACGGCGAATGATGTTATTGGTCGTGTCGGCGAAATACAGATTCCCCGCGCCATCGATGGTGAGGCCGGAAGGCTGGTTGACCTCAGCTGCGGTCGCGGGGCCGCCATCGCCGGCGTATCCCGGAATTCCATCGCCTGCGACCGTGCTGATAATGCCCGAGGTCGCGTCCACGCGGCGGATGCGGTTGTTGGTCGAGTCCGAGAGGAAGAGGTTACCCGCAGCGTCGGTCACGACGCCCTGGGGCAGAAAGATGTTCGCCGCCGTAGCAAGCTGGCCGTCGCCGTTGTAGACCCAGGCTGCATCGCCGGCGACAGTGGTCAGGTTGCCGGGCGAAAGCACCGCGAGCGAGCCGGTCGCGTTGCCTGCAACCAGGGCCGTGCCCAGCAGGCCGCCGCCCGCGTTGGGTATCTCGACCGCACCGTTTCGCAGACCTGGATACCTGGGCGTGAAGACCACGCTGACGGTGCACTGCTGCCCCACGGTGTAGGAGGCGCCCGAGGCGCAGCTGCCACCCGTCACGGCGAAGTCCAGGCCGCCGATGCCCTGGGTCAGGGCCACGGGAGCCGCTGACGTGCCGGTGGCAGTCATCGTGACGGTAACCGTAACGGCCGCGGAGCTCTGGCCGACAATGGTACTTCCGGGTACTGATGTGACAGCCGATTGCGCCGAAGCGATGCCGGCGCCCAGGATTGCGAGGCAAGCGAGGGCGCGACCCATGCTCGCGCACGGAACCCTGGAAGCTACTCGCTTCGATCGGGGTTGGGGCATCGGGACGTACGCAGGGGCGATGCGGGAGGGCAGCTGGGAGCCGCTAGACAGGTGATTCGGGTACAACGGGGCCGGGGGGTTCATGAGGCAGTGTTCTCTGGAGAGACAGTAGGGGACATCGGCGCTGGGGAGCATGGCTCGTTCGCGGAGAGGGTAATAGCGCAAAGGTTGCAAATTGGCGATCTGTTTGCGCAAGACGAATTACCTCGTGGGTCGAGATACAAATTGGCCCCGGAGGCGCTGCGAGGAGGCCGACGTTGGGGATCTTCTCCCCACAGGTTCATCGGCAGATGGAGCGTTTTGCATCAGTGCGAAGCTTGGCCTTCGGAGTGCCCGAACAAAAATGGGACAGAGGTGTCGGCGCCGCGATTACCGGCACGCAACGATGCAGTTACAGGCACAAACGTTCGGCTTCTCTGCAGAGGGTTCGAAACCAGGTCGCCAACCGGATCAGGCCACAGCGTCATTGGCACTAAGGCCGCAGGCACGGGGCAGATCGAAAGCTTCGCTATTCGCTTTCTATAGGCAACTAGAAACTGCCACGGATGGGACGCGGCGCGGGGCTACGTTGTAAATGCCCGCATACATATTAATTACTGTCGTACGCAACCCTGCGCGGGCAGCCAGCGCTTTGCAGCGCCTGCGGCCCGCGCAGGGTTTAGAGCTTTGTGACGGAGTTAGTCTTCTTCGGGAGCCCAGCCGTGGCGAACATCCGCGCCGCGTACCCAGAAGATAACGTCCTCGGCGATGTTGGTCGCGTGGTCGCCCACGCGCTCGAGGTTGCGCGAGATGATCAGCGCATTGAGCGCCTGCGAGCTCATTTCGGGCTTGGTCTTGATCAGCTCGCCCAGCGAGCGGAAGGCCTCGCGATTCATCTCATCCACCTGGTCGTCGAGCGTAAGCACGCTCTGCGCGAGGTCCGCATCGCCTTCGATGAAGGCCTGCAGCGCCTTGCGCACCATCGCCTGCGAGAGCGAGGCGAGCTTGGGAATATCGACCGGGATGTCGAGGTTGGCGAACATGCCGAGATCCTTGACGCGGCCGGCGATGCCCACCGCCTGGTCGCCCACGCGCTCAAGGTCGGCATTGATGCGGATGACGGCGATGATGAAGCGCAGGTCCACCGCCATCGGCTGCTCCATGGCGAGCAGATCCAGAGCCGCCTGGTCAATCTCCCGCTCCATGCGGTTGATCGCAGGCTCGGAGAGCTTGACCAGCTCGCACAGCTCGGTGTCGCGGGTCGAGTAGGCCTCGGTGGCGCGCTGGATCGCCTGCTCCACCAAGCCCGCCATCACCAGCAGCCGCTCCTTCAGCTCGTCCAGCTTCTGCTGGAAGTTGATACGCATCATCCGAACCTCCCCGTGATGTAATCTTCCGTCCTCTTGTCCGAGGGATTGGTAAAGATCTTATGCGTTGGAGCGAACTCCACGAGCTTGCCCGTGAGGAAGAAGCCGGTATTTTCCGCCACGCGCGCGGCCTGCTGCATGTTGTGCGTCACGATGACGATTGTGTACTGGCTCTTGAGCTGGAAGATCAGGTCCTCGATCTTCGAGGTGGAGACGGGATCGAGCGCGGAGGCGGGCTCGTCCATCAACAGGACTTCAGGATCGACCGCCAGAGCGCGCGCAATGCATAGACGCTGCTGCTGACCGCCGGAAAGGCTGGCGCCGGACTTCTTCTTGAGATCGTCCTTGACCTCTTCCCACAGCGCGGCTTGCTTGAGCGAGCGCTCCACGATCTCATCGAGCACGCGGCGCTTGCTGAAGCCGTTGAGCTTGAGACCGCTCGCCACGTTGTCATAGATGGACATCGTAGGAAACGGGTTGGGCCGCTGGAACACCATGCCGATACGACGGCGGATTTCGACCGGCGCGGCATCCTTGTAGATGTCCAGATCGCCCATCATCACCGTGCCTTCAGCGCGCGCCGTCGGGTTGGTCTCATGCATGCGGTTCAGGCAGCGCACAAACGTGCTCTTGCCACAGCCCGAAGGCCCGATCAGCGCGGTGGCGCGATTCGCCGGGATGTGCAACGACACATCCTTCAGCGTATGCACAGGCCCGTACCACGCGTTCAGGTTTTCGACACGGATGCCGACTCCCACTTGAGCACTCCTCCTCTAACTGCAGGTGAAACCAAAGAATTCAACGCCGTTTTTTCTCAAGAAGAACGGCACTCTCATACAGTATCCAGCTCGCAATGCGAGGAGGAATGCTCTAGCTGCCTCCCTTGAGCATGCCGCGCCCGGCGAAGATTCGTACCAGCGTCACCGAGATCATGATGAGCAGAATGAGCACCAGAGATCCGGCCCAGGCCAGGCGGTGCCATTCGTCATACGGTGAAACCGCGTAAGTATAGATTTGCAGCGGCAGAGCTGCGATGGGCTGGCGAAGATCCCAGCTCCAGAATTGATTTCCGAAGGCCGTGAAGAGTAGCGGTGCGGTCTCGCCTGCGACGCGCGCAAAGGCCAGCATGCAGCCGGTGATGATGCCCGGTGACGCTGTTCGCAGACTCACGGAAATCACGGTCCGCCACTTCGGGATGCCGAGGCCATACGCAGCCTCACGCACCGCGAGCGGCACCGTGGCGAGCATCTCTTCGGTGGTGCGCGTGATCGTCGGCACCATCATGATGGAGAGAGCGATACCGCCGGCCAGCGCGGAGAAGTGTCCCTGCTTGACGACGACCAGAGCATAAGCCGCAATGCCCACCACGATCGACGGCACACCGTTGAGCACATCGGCCGTGAATCGGATCGCGTCCGCGAAGAGACTGCCCCGGCCATACTCGGACAGGTACACGCCCGCGCCGATCCCTACCGGCACGCCGACCAGGCTGGCCAGCGTCAGCACCAGCGCGGAGCCCGCGATGCTGTTGGCCATGCCTCCACCAGGCTCGCCGACCGGAGCCGGAATCTTGGTAAAGAAGTCCAGGTTCAGCGAGCTTGCGCCCTTGTATAGCAAGTAGCCGAGGATAAGGAGCAGCGGCACCATCACCAGAACGGTGCTCCCGATCGCGAGCGCCGTGACGAGGTAGTCGACGAACATGCGGCGCAGCTTCAGCGCCTGCTCCATGCGTGGAGTGCGTTGCGGAAGTGTAGCCATGTTATGCGTGCCTCTGCGATTGACCGCGCGTGACAGCCCAGACCAGCAGGCGCGCGATCGCGTTCACGACGATGGTGACCAGGAAGAGTGCAAGCCCGATCTCGATCAGCGAGCTCAGGTACAGATCCCCGGTCGCTTCGGTGAACTCGTTGGCGATGACGCTGGCCAGCGTATAGCCCGGAGCAAAGAGGTTCTTGGAGATGTCGGGGTGGTTGCCGATGAGCATGGTGACGGCCATCGTCTCGCCCAGCGCGCGGCCTAGGCCGAGAATCACAGCGCCCACGATGCCGATGCGCGCATTGCGCAGCACGCCCATGCGCAGCATCTCCCAGCGCGTGGCGCCCAGCGCTAACACAGCTTCCTTCTGGCTCACCGGCACGGCGCGCATCACGTCGCGGCTGATGGAGCTGATCACCGGGAAGATCATGATCGCGAGGATCACGCTGGCGGAGAAGACGCCCACACCGAAGTTCGGCTCCTCGAAGAGTCCTGTCCAGCCCAGCAGCTTCTCGAGGATCGGGCCGGCGGTATCGCGGAGAAACGGCACCAGCACGAAGATGCCCCAGAGGCCGTAGACGACGCTCGGGATCGCGGCCAGGAACTCAGTAAGGAAGCTGATCGGTGCGCGCAGCTTCGGCGGGCAGATCTCCAGCAGGAAGATCGCGGTGCACAGCGCCAGTGGCACGGCCATTACCAGCGCCACGAGGCTGGTGGTGACGGTGCCCCAGATAAAGGGCAGCGCCCCGAAGTTGCCGCCGACCGGATCCCATACGCTCTGCGTGAAGAACTTGAACCCGAAGGCGTGCAGCGACGGCCGGGAGTTCATCACCAGCACGTAAACAATGAGCCCGACGATGAAGAAGACGCTGAGCGCGCACACCAGCATGACCGCGCCGAACGTGCCGTCCGCCAGCTTGCCAGGGCTCTTCTCGTTAAGGAACTTGCGAACCACCGAAATCTCGGTGGGCTGTGTGGACTCGGGGGTATCGACCGTCGGAGCGGAGCCTTCACCCATCACCAGCTTGGGCATCAGCAGCGGCGCACTCTCGGCTATGGCCGGATCGACCAGCGGCTTTGTCTCTTGGGTGGGATTGTCCATGGGAGCGAATCAGAAGGGCCGGGAGACTCAGGCCAAGTTCAACTTTATTAAGAGAGTGTGAATAGAGCGTGAATCCGACCGCTTCAGCCCGCCTCAGGGCGGGAGCGGAAAGAAGGGGCCTTGCCGATCGCTCGCCAAGGCCCTTCGTTTTGAGCAGGTTGCGGGAGCGCGGTTTCTCGCTCCCGGTGTCGTAGCAACTACTTAATTCCGTTGACGGTCTGGCGAACCTTGTCCGCGACGTTCTTCGGAAGCGGAGCGTAGGTCATGCCCGCAGCCTCACTCTGGCCCTTGTCGAGCATCCACACCAGGAAGTCATGCAGCACCTTGCCCTTGGCCGCATCGGGCGAGGGGTTCGGGATCAGCAGCCAGGTGAAGGAAGAGATCGGGTAGGAGCCTGCGCCTGCCGCGTTGGTGATCGAGATGCGGTAGTCAGAAGGAATCGTCTTGGCGGAAGCCGCAGCGGCAGCCGAGACCGAATCCGTGGAGGCCTTGACATACTTGCCGGCAGCGTTCTTCACATCGCCGTAGGACATCTTGTTCTGCACGGCATAGAGCAGCTCAACGTAGCCGAACGAACCGGGAGTGTTGCGGACCATACCGGCAACGCCCTCGCTACCCTTCTGGCCGATGCCGAGGGGCCAGCGAACCGAAGCCGCAGCGCCCACGCGGTTCTTGAACTCCGGGTTCACCTTGGAGAGGAAGTCCGTGAAGATGAAATTGGTACCCGAACCCTCAGCGCGATAGACCGGGAGGATCTTCTTGTCGGGGAAGTTCACGCCGGGATTGTCCGCCTTGAGGCGGGCATCGTTCCAGTTGGTGATCTTGCCCAGGTAGATGTCGGCGATTACGTCGCCCGAGAACTTCAGGTCGCTGCCCACTCCCGGAACGTTGTACACCGGAACCACCGCGCCCAGCACGGTCGGGATGAGAGTGAGCTTGACCTGCGAATCATGCAGCTGCTGGTCGGTGAGGATGGCATCCGAGGCGCCGAAGTCAACGACCTTCTTGGAAACCTGCTGGATGCCCGCGCCCGAACCTACCGACTGGTAGTTGATGTGAACGCCCGGGTGCTCCTGCGCGTACTCGCTGAACCAGCGCGAGTAGATCGGGTTGGGGAAGGTGGCGCCGGCGCCGGTGAGATTCTGAGCGCTGACGGGGAGGGCAGCAAGGCTGCTCATCGCTACCGCTGCTGCAAACAAGATGGATTTCACGGATATTCTCCTGAGGGGGCTGATCCTAGGATGCGCCCGCGCGTGCGGAGCATAGCAGGTCGGCCGCTAAGATTCCTAAAAAAGTGATACTCGAAGCCTGTAAACACAATGTTATTTGAAGGTTGCGGGCCTGCAGTTATAGCAGACCGCAATCCTTCAGGAGCTGTCGCTCCAGAACTTACGGGGGCTCAACGCTCCGTCACGAATTCGTGATCAGGACGCCGAGCCCCCAAAGCCGATTACGGGATGTAGTAACGCATCTGGACGTGGACCATCGGCTCCGTAGCGCGGGGGCCCGACGGCGTCGTCGCCGAACCCACACCCGACCACAGGTTGCGCTGGATGTAGCTATAGGTCAGCGAGTACTGCAGGCGACCGTACTTCGGGCTGTTGATCGGCTTCCAGGTCAGGGCGCCCATCGCCTCCTGGATGTAGCGCGTTGGCGAAGCGCAGGGGCTGGCCGAGATCGAGCCGCCCGAGCCGCTGGTGTTGCCGCCAGTGGAACTGGGCTCGTTGTAGCAGCCCGCGTCGCTCAGCGTGTTGGGACCGTAGCCGATCAACGTGCCAGAGATGGGCAGGGTGTACACGGTACGCTGCGCATACTCGCCACCGTAGTAGAAGGAGAGATCAATCTTCGGCGAGAGGTGGTTTTCCCAGCTGAAGAGGCCGTGGTAGTTGCGAATTGGCTCCAACGTCTCATCCGGGCGCAGTGTAGCGTCCGCAAGCTGCGCGGAACCGTAACGTCCTACGCCCTGTCCGGCCATCGCCTGGACGGCGACTTCCGAGACCTTCCCAACGTACACGCGAGCGGCGCCGAAGACACCACCAGCGAGGGCTGTGTGGTTTTCCAGGGTCGTCGAGTAGGTGTAGACCGGCGTGGTCGGTGCAGCGACCGTGCTGCTGATGGTTACAGGGAAGTAGTTGTCGCGAAGGAAGCGTCCTATGCCGCCGACTTCGATGTGGAATTTCGGCTCGTCGAACGCGGCCTTGACGATGACGTCAGGAGCCACATTGTTCGCGTAGGTGGTAACCGCTCCCACGCTGGCTGCGACGTTGTTCGCCGGTGCAGAGGCCGCGGCGTTGTAGAGACCGCCGTTCTGACCGATGCCACCGAAGTAGAACAGGAAGGACGAGGGCAGGTTCGAGGCCGTGAAGTTCGTGATCTGGGCCTGCTCCGCCGCGACCGCCACGGTGAACATTCCCGAGTTCAGCGTGCCGAAGCGCTGCTGCACGCGGAAGCCGGGCTGACGCGTCCAGCTGTAGCCGACGAGGTACTGCGGATCGATCGTCTGCGGCTGAATCTCGGTGCGCGCATCGGTGCCGCGGCGATCTTCCGTAACCAGCGACCACATCTGGCCGCCCGTCATCGCGAAGCCGCCCTGGCTCTCCACCTTGCCCCAGATCTGGCGCTGACGAAGAACGTAGCTGTTCGACTGGTTGTTGTTGGAGCTGGTGCCCGTACCGAGCCAATCCATCTCGTAGTAGCCGCTCAGCTTGAACTTGCCTGTATCGCCGGCGACGAGCACCGAGAGGCGGCTCTGGCGGCCGGAGAAGTTCAGCTCGCTGGTGTGGCCTTCGTTCGCGCTGGGGAACGGGATGGAGTTCAGCGGGGTGTTGATGTCCGAGTTCACCGAGTGCTGGCGGTACACACCTTCAGCCGCCACGAAGCCACCAGGCGTAATCTCCACGCCCTTGTAGTGGATCGTGCCGGGCTCATGGATCTCCTGCTGGACCTGGGCCTGGTTGCCGATGACCTGCTCTTGCAGATCGGCAGTCTTGGCCGTCGCCGCGGTGGCGGCGGTGTTGGCAGCGTCGGCCTTGGCGGCGGCATCGGTCGCGGCCTGGCTGGCCTGCTGCGCGGCGGTGGCAGCCTGAGCGGCCTGCGCCTGGGCGTCAGCGGCAGCCTGCTGCGCGGACTGCGCCTGCTGCGACTTGCCGGAGAGCATGCCCTTCAGCTCTTCGATCTCGCTCTGCTGCTGCCTCATCTGCTCGCGAAGTTCGCGAAGCTCCTGCTGCTCGGCAGATTCCTTTTCCTTCTTCTTTGTCTGGTGGGTCTTTTTCTGCTGTGGGCCGGGCTCGGCCCCTTCGTCGCTGGCCTTCGCCTGCGCCGTAAACATTACCGCACTGGCCAGGACCGCGGTCATTACGCGTTTGGATTTCATGCTTCCCCTTTGTGTTGCATAAGCGCTGGAGTGTCACGCAGGTGTGCCCGCGCAGCCTACTCCGCGTGTCAGTTTGTATGTCTCTATGCTTGGGGGAAGGGATGAATGAACCGAGAAGGATATGTGACAGTGCGGAGAATTTGACCGGACCAATTTGGAATTCCCACAACTTATTCAGAGGACATTTGCGTTTTGTAGAACGAAGGTCACGTCGCGCTGTCGGGAGCCCTGAGGGCTGAATGCTAGGGCTCCAGCGGATCCCCGACGACCTCAGGAGCCTCGCTATCCTCCAGCTCCTCGCCAAAGCCCGTGGGCAGGCTTCCGCTGGCGACACCCACCATCACCTCCGGCAGTGTGAAACAGAAGCAGCTGCCGTGG
The DNA here is from genome assembly GCF_058498515.1 of Bryocella sp. Taxonomy (NCBI): domain Bacteria; kingdom Pseudomonadati; phylum Acidobacteriota; class Terriglobia; order Terriglobales; family Acidobacteriaceae; genus Bryocella; species Bryocella sp. Next base: position 38,512 of record NZ_JBMHYI010000057.1, on the reverse strand, counting down.
CCAAGGTCGCTCTCCACCCAGATCGTTCCGCCCTGTTCCTCGACCAGGTGCCGCGCGATGGAGAGCCCCAGACCGGTGCCTCCGGTAGCGCGGGAACGGGCCTTGTCGGCGCGAAAGAAGCGCTCGAAGATGCGCTCGCGGTGCTCCATCGCGATGCCCGTGCCAAAGTCGCGCACGCTGAACTCGATGAAACCGGCCTGCCCAAGGTGCCTCTGCGCGGCCAGCGACACCCTGGGTTCCTCGCCGCGCCTTGTGCCGTAGTTGATGGCGTTCTCGATGAGGTTGCCGAGCACCTGCAGCACAGCATCCATGTCGGCCAGCACCTCGGCCTCCACCACCTCGCCGATTTCGAGCTCTCCGCGCTCCTTGAATAGCCCGGAGGTCGCCATCGCAGCCTCCTCCACGACCGTGCTGACCCAGGTGCGGGTGGGGCTCAGCTTCTGCTCGCCGGAATCGACCTTGGCCATGACCAGCAGGTCTTCCGTCAGACGCTCCATGCGGCGGGCGCTCTTCAGGATCGTGTCCAGGAACTCTATCCGTGTGTTGCTGGGCGGCGTCGCCGACTCCGACGGAATCTCGCCGTCCTCGCCCGAAGCCTCGTTCTCCCAGCGTTCCTCGTCGAGCAGCAGCTCCACGTAGCCCATGATCGAGGTGAGCGGCGTGCGCAGCTCGTGCGAGACATTCGCGACGAACTCCTTCTGCGTCCGTTCCATCTTCTCGATGCGGGTGACATCGCGCAGCACCAGTACCGCTCCGCGCTCGCCCATGGGTGCGGCGCTGACCGCAAAGAGGCGTCCGCCGACCAGGGGCACCGCCGGCCGCTCAGCGACCACGCGCTCCTCGAGCGCCAGCCGCGCGCACTCCAGCACCTCGGGCTCCCGAATGGTCTGCACCAGCGCATGGCCGCGGCGGACACTCGCCGAATCCGAGGCCATCAGGCGGCGCATGCCCTCGTTGGTCCAGGCGATACGCCCCGCGCCATCGACCGCGACGACGATATCCTGCATGGAATCAAGCACCAGTTCGAGCTTGCGGCGCTCTTCGGCCGTCTCGCCCAGCAGGCGCTCCTGGCCCGCACGCATGCCCTCGATGGCCATCACCAGCCACTCGAAGGACTCAAAGGGGGCAAGGCGCACCGCGATCTCGGCGCTGCTCATGGGCTCGGGGGTGGAGTCGCCGTAGCGGACGCGAGGGGCTCCGGGAGTGATCTCCCGCAGCGACCTCTCTACCAGCTGGCGGCAAAGGTAGGCGGAAACCACCATGGCACTGAGGGCAACCACGACGGTGAGCCACGGCAGGCCGGCGAGGGACACCAGAACCACCAGCAGCAAGCCGCCAGCGATCCTCAACATCAGCGCCGCAAGCAGGCTCCGCCTCATACCTCTAAGCTTCCCATAGTCCGGAGACGGACCGCTCTGTGTCTGCGAACGGGACGCTCGCCTCTTCCACGAGCGTCACGACGCTTGTGGAAGAGGCAGGCCCGTAAGGATGGGACGCCAACGCTAGCTGGCGACCGCCATGCTTTCGCGCACGCGGGGGATCTCAAAGCGATAGCCCGCGCCGCGCATGGTCTTCAGGTAGCGCGGCGTCTCGGCGTCGGCCTCGATCTTCTCGCGGATGCGGCGGACATACACGTCCACGCTGCGTGGCGTCACGAAGCGGGCATCACCCCACACCGCGTCCAGCAGCTGGTCGCGCGAGAAGACGCGGCCCGGGTGGCGGGCAAGATAGTCGAGCAGGCGGAACTCGGTGGCAGTGGTCGGGACCACCTCGCCGCGCACCCGCAGCTGCATCGCGCTGCCGTCGATCTCGATCTCTTCGATCGAGATAACCGGGAGCGGACCGGCATCCGGGCGCTCGAAGCGGCGCAGCACCGCACGCACGCGAGCTACCAGCTCACGGGTGCCGAAGGGCTTGGTGATGTAATCGTCCGCGCCCAGCTCGAGACCCTGCACTCGGTCATTTTCCGCGGCGCGGGCGGTGACGAAGATGATCGGCACGCCGCTCAGCGTCGGGTTCTGACGCAGACGCCGGCAAAGATCCATGCCATCGCCGCCTGGAACCATCACGTCCAGCAGGAACAGCGCCGGGCGCGCGCGCTCCGCGTCCTGCACGATGGAGCCAATGGCCCCGTACACACGAACCGCAAACCCTGCGCGCTCCAGCTGATACTGCACCAGCCGGCTGATGTCCGCATCGTCTTCCAGCACGAAGACTACCTGACTCACACGTGCTCCTAGGACTGCGGGAAAATACACCGCAGACGCATAAAGTGTAGGCCAAACTGAGGCCCGAAAATGCGAACGCCGGATGAATCTTCGGGAGTTCCGCCGACGTTACCGGTTCCCTTTCGGGTTCCCGGGTTAGCCGAGCAGATATTTCAGCAGCGCCATGCGGACGTAGAGCCCGTTCTTCGTCTGCCGGAAGTACGCCGCGCGGGAGTCGCGATCGACGTCCGGGGAGATCTCATTCACCCGCGGCAGGGCGTGCATGATGATCGCGTGCTCCTTCATCCGTGCAGCCGCGGCGGCGTCGATGCGGAAGGTGTCCTTGACCGCGTCGTAGGCCTCCTGTGTGGCGAAGCGCTCGCGCTGCACGCGGGTGACGTAGACCACGTCGGCGGTCTCGAGCACGCCGTCCAGCGAGTCGCGCTGCGTGAACTTGACACCGCGCAGCCGCATCTCCTCGGCGTAGATCTCCGGCAGCCGCAACGACTCCGGCGAGATCAGGTCCACCGTCACATCCGGCGAAAGCGTGAGCAGCGGCAGCAGCGAGTGAATCGTGCGGCCATACTTCAGGTCGCCAATGATGACCACGCGCAGGCGGTCCAGCCGGCCGGTCTCTCGGCGGATGGTGTAGAGGTCGAGCAACGCTTGCGTGGGATGCTGACCCGCGCCATCGCCCGCGTTGATGATGGGCACCTGCGAGATCGCCGCCGCTTCGCCCGCCGTGCCTTCCTGCGGATGGCGGATCACGATCGCGTCGGCGTAGTTGCCGACCACACGAATCGTGTCGGCTATGGTCTCGCCCTTGGCCGCGGAAGAGTTATCGCTGGCGTTCTCCTGCGTGAGCAGGCCGCCGCCCAGCTTCTGCATCGCAGCCTCGAAGCTGAAGCGCGTGCGCGTCGAAGGCTCATAGAAGATCGTCGCCAGGATGCGTCCGCGCAGCGGCGTATCCAGCATACGAGCGGCATCGTCGCGCTCCAGTTGCTCGGCGGAGACGAAGAGATACTCCAGCAGCTCGGGGTCTTCAAACTGCTTGTTGCTCAGGACGTGACGCAGCTTCTCCATCTTGCCTACTCTCCGCGCTTTTCTACCGGATGTACTGTGCCGCGGATCACCGTCGAACGCACGCGGCCTGGGAAGGTGAAGCCCTCAAACGGCGACCACGCGCACTTGGTCTTCATCTCCTCGCGGCGCACCGTCCACGGCGTTTCCATGTCGAGGATCGTTAGCGAGCCCACGTAGCCCGGTGCGATCAGGCCGAAGCCTTCGCCATAATCGCGCGGGAGAAACTCACGCACGAAGCGACCCGGGTTGTACGCGCAGACGCGCGCAATCTGCTCCGGGGTAAAGCCGTGCTCCTTCATCAGCCACGTGGCGAAGGCTCCATAGGTATCGAGGTGCGGCACGCCACTGATGCCCTTCGCGTTCTCCTCATGCGTATGCGGAGCGTGGTCCGTCGCGATGTAGTCAATAAGCCCGTTGCGCAGCGCTTCGATGAGAGCGGCGCGATCTTCCGGTGCGCGCAGCGGGGGATTCATCTGCAGCCACGGGCGGTTCGCATCGTTCAGCGCGGCGGTGTCGAAGAAGAGATGATGCGGCGTGACCTCGCAGGTGACCCGCACACCGCGCTCCTTCGCTGCGGCGATCTTCGGCAGCCCCTGGCCCACAGAGTAGTGGCACAACTTGCCCTGCAGCTCATACTTCTCGATCAGGTGCAGCGCGAAGTCAGTCGCCGTCAGCTCAGCGTTCGCTGGACGCCGCTCCTCATGCGTGGGAGCTCCCTTGCTCTCCTGCAGGATCACCGGATCCTCGCAGTGAAAGCTCACATTCTCGCCGCGATAGAAGCAGATGGCGCGCTCCAGCTCCTCCTGCGAGGAGAAGAAGAGGTCGCCAACCGATGGCCCCATGAAGGCCTTGTAGGGCACGTGGTGCATGAGCGGTCTTGTATGCGGTCCGATGCCGGCGTAGAGCGTCACATGCACCGCACACTTCGCGGCGAGGACTTCCTTCGCTTCGTAGCGCGCATCATCCACGGGAGCGATGCGGTTGTTGGGCATGTCTGCCACATGCGTGACACCACCCTGCAGCGCCGCTTCGCCTGCAGTCGTGAAGTCTTCCTTGTAGCGCTCGAGGCCGCTCGTATCCTCGCGCGCGTGGATGTGCACATCGCCGAAGCCCGGAAAGATGAGGCAGCCCTTTGTATCGAGGTCGCTATGCCCGGTCGCTTCGCCCACGCTGGTGATGAGGCCCGTCGTCTCATCGATCTCCACCGCGCCGTCGAAGACGCGGTCGTGATTCACGATCGTTCCTTCAACTCGCAGCATGCGGGGTCCCTTCAGCCAACTGACGTTTGGAGAGCGTTGCCTGAACGGCATCGTTGATCTCATGGCGCAGCGTCCGTATTGCCGCGCTGGGCTCTTCCGCAAAGAGGATGGAGCGCGAGGCGGAGATCATCAAGCCCGCGCCATTCGCATCGAGCCCTGCATCCACGACGGCCTTTACATCGCCGCCCTGCGCTCCGATGCCGGGCACCAGGAAGATCATCTCCGGCGCAATCGCGCGGATGCGCCGCATCTCTTCGGGGTACGTTGCGCCGACAACGAGCATGCAGTTGCCGCGGCTGTTCCACTCGCGGCTCACCTTGTCCGCCACGGTCTCCCACAGCGGCACCGACTTCTCGCTGTCCGTGACGATGAGATCCTGCAGATCGCCCGCGCCGGGATTCGAGGTGCGGCACAGGATGATCGAAGCCTTGTCCTCGCGCACGAGATAAGGCTCGAGCGCTTCACCGCCGAGGTACGGGTGCAGCGTGATCGCATCAAAGCCGATGCGGTCGAAGATGCCTTCGACGTAACCGCGATTGGTGTTGCCGATGTCCGCGCGCTTGGCGTCGCAGATGGTCACCGCATCCGGACACACGCGCTGGATGTATGCCACGGTGCGCTCCAGCTCGCGCCAACCTTCGCTTCCACGCGCCTCGTAGAACGCGGTGTTCGGCTTATAGGCCGCAGCAAACTCTTTGGTCTGATCAATGATCCATCGATTGAACGCGAACTGCGGCTCGGACTCCTTCTGGAAGCGCGCAGGCAGCCTGCTCTGCTCGCTGTCGAGACCGACACACACCATCGACTTGATGGCCGCAACGCGGCGCGCGTACTTCGCAGCGATGGCGCTCATACGGACGCTCCCGCAAAGCCGTGGCGCGCCGCCCAACCCTTCGCATCGCGCAGCCAGTCGCTCACAATCTCCGCATCGGCCTCAGTGAGACGGCCCGCTTCCATCGCCGCCGTCAACACCTCTTCGAACGTCGTCGTCGCATGCAGCGTGACGCCCGCAGCCGCGAAGTTCTCGCGCGCCTCTTCGAAGCCATACGAGATGATCGCGAGGCAGTCCGTCACGATCGCGCCTTCCGCACGCAGTGCCTCGACCGCGGAAAGGCTGCTGGACCCGGTAGTCACAAGATCCTCGACCAACACCACGCGCAGACCGGAGACATCGCCGCCTTCAACACGCTTCTTCGCGCCGTGGCCTTTGGCTTCCTTGCGGATGAAGATCGAAGGCACCTGCATCGCGAAGCCCAGCGCGGCCGAGTGCGGAATGCCCGCAGCCTCGATGCCGCCAACCACATCGAACTTCACGCCATCATTTGCGAGCACTTGCTCGAAGGCCTTGATCACCTTGGCCCATTCCGCCGGATGAAACGGAAAGCGCCGGTTGTCGCAGTACACCGGCGACACGATCCCCGACTTGAACGTAATCGGCGCCGCCGGGCTGAAGCCCACTCCGCCGATGGCAACCAATGCCTGCGCGACTTCAAAACTCATGCGCGTTCCTCTTGTTCCTTCTTGATCTCCAACGCAAGGTCAGGGTTCCACATCGCACCTGTCGCACTCATCACGGCGTCAGCGCCGGCTCGACGATAGGCTGCGAAGTCGGCAGCGTTCAACACGCCTCCCACGCCCACGATGGCAAAGTTCATGCTCATCTCTTCGCGCAGCGCCTTAAGCCGCGCGGTCATCTCCAGGCCCGCCCATTTGATCGACGCGCCGCACACGCCGCTCATCAGGCGGCCTTCGCCAGGCAGCGCCTGCTTGCCGTTCGCGTCAACGATCTCCGCCGACACCGTATTGATAGCCGCGACGCCGTCGACGATGGAGCCAACTTCGCGCACATACTGTGCGAGCTGCTCCTGATCCGCGAAGTACGCCATCTTCGTGACCAGCTTTACGTCGTCGCCGAAGACTTCCTGGATCGCCGCCGCGATCGTCGCCGCACGCGGGATATCGAAGCAGAGGAGGTTCGATGTGCCTTCATTCGGGCAGCTGAAGTTGACCTCACAGATCTTCACTCCGGTCTCCTTCACCAGGCGTGCGCCCACGCGATAGTCCTCGATGTAGGCCTCGACGCTGCCGTCTTCACTCTTCGTGCCCTGGAAGCTTGCGATGACAACCTGTCCCGGCTTCGCATGCGCGACGGCTGCGGCCATGTCCGGCTGCCAGAACTCTGGATCGAACGAAGGTACACCGAAGGAGTTGGTGATCGAGAGCGGATCGGTATAGTTCTCATCCCCGATGAGTTTCTCGCGCGTGGCGTGCAGGTCGCCGTGGGGATGCACGGCGAGAACATTGGGCCACGGGTGCGAAGCATAGCGGCGCGTGCGCACCGTCTTGTACACGGGAAGGTCGAATCCCTTGTCCAGCGCAGCCTTGACGAAGTTGCCGTTCAGCAGCGGGCCGGATGGAATTCCGAAGGGGAGATGGACTTTGTATCCGAGGAATGCGTACTCAGGCTCGCCCGCATCCACGTGGATTGCGCCATCGGCGAAGCCTCCAAAGGGGCCATGATCGAAGTTTTCGAGGTAGGACCTGGCCGGATCGTAGAAGGGCTCACACAGCATCTGCGCACATACGTCCTGTCTTCTTTTTTAGCACGTTGCGCTGTGTCTTCGCCTGTGCAGGGCGCGATCAGCGCACGGATGTTGGCCGTACACACGTCATGGTCGCGGTTCCTTCACGACTTCATCAATTCGCGCAGCGCAGCTTCAAGACGCGCCGTAATCTCCGCCGGGTCATCGTCTTCGCTGACGGGAATGGCATCTCCGACACGAATCTCCATCGCACCGGAGCGGAACCACCTTCGCTTACGCTGGCGCATTGCGCCAAGTCCCAGCAGCGCGATGGGTACGACGGACACGTTTGCCTCACGCGCCAACAGGCCAATGCCCTGCCGAAACGGCGCAAGCTCTCCCGTCGCGCTGCGCGTGCCTTCGGGGAAGATCAGTACGGAGTCTCCGTGATCCATCGCGGCGCCCGCGTGTTGAAAGCTGCGCCGGAAGCCGCGATGACGTGGCAGCGGAAACACATTGAACAGCGCGGTGATGAGCCAGTAGCCGATGGGCGCGAAAGGCTGCAGCAGTTTGATCGGCTGATTGCGCCCCTTGCGCAAGTCGACCAGCATCTCGCCCGACATCGCGCAGGCGACATGGTGGCGAATGCGCGCGGGCAAGGCATCCAGCACCAGCGCGCCGTCGTACGCAGAGACGTGATTCGCGATGAGCAGCAGCGGACCATGGGGAAGCTCGATCTTCGCAGCAACAACGCGTGGCGCAGCGAGAAGCCATACCAGCGGTCGCGTCACGCACTCGAGGAAGAGCATGCGCGCGACACGCACCGGCCACGTCCACGGCCAGCGCGGATAGACCATTGCGTCGCTACTCTTCTTCGCAAGCTTCGTCGCATGCGAGACCGTCAACGGAGATACACTCGCACCTTGTTGTTCCCTCCTACCTCGCACCCCTACAGCTTCAGCTTCTTTTTTTTCTGTAGAGGTGTGAGGTTTGAGGTCTTCAGGTCCGAGGAAGGCCGTGGATGCTGGGATGTTGGAGGCTTCAGAAGCCTCTGCGACGATCGCCCGCAGCTCGCCGAGCGTAGCGATGTTTGCGATCGCATCGTCGTCGAGCTCGACTCCAAGCCGCTGCTCCAGCGAGGACTGCAGCTGCACCCGGCCGAGGCTGTCGAGACGAAGATCCTCGCTGAGGCGCGCGGCATCGTCGACTCGCGAAGGCGTCTCACCGGTAATCTCCGCAATCATTGCGCCGAACTCGTCAACACTCGACACGCCGGCAACACGAGCACCGCGGATCTCCGCACAGACCCACGCTGCCACCTTGCGCCGCAGCAGCTTTCCCGTCGAGGTGTACGGGAAGGCGAGCTCCGGCCAGCGCAGCACGCGGCGCAGGCGTTGATACTTCGCAAGGCCAGCATTGGCGCGGGTGACAGCATCATTCAGCTCAGCATCGCTGCCATTGAAAAGCACCGCGGCTACCGGCTCTGCGCCGTTTGCTCCCTCGCACGCGACCACCACCGCCGCACGCACGCCGGGTTGCGCAGCAAGTACCGTCTCCAGGTCCGCGGGATGGATGTTCATCCCCGCGGCTGTCACGATCACATCACCCTTGCGGCCCAGGAACTGCAGCCCGCCTGCATCATTCTTCGCGGCGAGGTCGCCGGTCGCGAGCCACTCGCTCTCACGCTCGTGCATTGCGCCCTGCTGCCATGTCGCGCGGCTGATGACGTCGCCGCGCACCAGGATCTCGCCCTCCTCGGAGAGCTTGACCTCGCGGCCTGGTAGCGCCTTGCCGATGGTCCCGCGCCCCACGTGGAACGGGTGATTCAGCGTGACCAGCGCAGCGGTCTCGGTCATGCCATAGCCCTGCACTAGCGCGAGGCCGAGGTGGTTATAGAACTCCTCCAGCTCCCGCGGCAGCGTAGCGCCGCCGGAAATGACGGCCCAGAACTTGAAGCCCAGCGCATGATGCACGCGACGGAAGACCCACCAGCGCTTCCACGCGGGCAGCGCCTTCGCCACCGCTAGCTGCGCCGCCAAACCCTCGTAGCGGCCAAGTAGATACGCACGCAGAAGCTCCAGTACCCGCGGCACCGCGATCAGCACGGAGATGCGCTCGCGCTTGACCAGCTCCACCACGCGCGAGGCCTCCATCTGGTCGGAGAAGTGGATCTCCGCCGCCAGCACCGCTGGGATCCAGAGCCCCATGAACTGCCCGAAGACGTGGCTCAGCGGCACCGCGTGCAGGAAGCGCAGCGGGTGCACGTACCTCTCGTAGCGGCGATACTTCGCAATCTCGCGCTCGATGGGATCGAGGCTGGCGAGCACGTTGCGATGCGTGTGCACGATGCCACGCGGCTCGCTGGTGGTTCCCGACGTGAAGACGATCTGAAACGGCGCGTCCAGCGTAACCGCCTCGCTCACCGCAAAGTCCGGCGTCGCGGGAGCCCACGCACGGATATCGCGCAGGACGAGCTTCGGGACGTCCGTACGCAGGTGCTCAACTAAAGCCCGATCTCCGACGATCAGCTTCGGCGTCACATCCGCGACGACACGGGCGGCAAACTCCGGCGTGCCCACGGCATCCAACGGAACAATCAGCACGCCGCGCAGCAGGCAGCCGAAGAAGCAACCCACCCAGGCCGCGGGGTTCGCTCCCCACAGCACCACCCGCTCCCCGGCGACGATGCTCCGGCGATCCAGTTCCGCGGCAAACCGCCCGGCGATCTCCGCGATCTCGCCGTAGGTCGCTGCGTAGCGCCGGACGCCGCGATGCTCGACCACGGCGGCCTCGGCGGCGTGGCGGCGGAAGTCCTCGACGAGGCTGGCAAGATGCGGTCGCATAGGGTCTTGGGTCTTGGAGCCTCCCACTCAACTCCAGTATCGACGCCACGGTCGAAACCATCCAAGACCGTTGTGACACTTTGGGAGTTGAACATGCGGCGAATCCTCCTGGTCACGGTTCAACGCGAAACGAGCATCTATCATCCAAGGCAATAGAGATCTCTTGCCAGGATGTCCCGGAGGGGTTCCGGGCGCCCTTCGCGACCTGATCCCCTAGACCAAAGCCAGTTTGTCCACCGGCCTCACGCCGGAGTCGCCTCGCAGCAGTATCCTTGCACCGCACCCCGCGCGCTCTTCTTCGCGGCCCTAACGCCGCCCGTACCGCAATTCTTTTGAGGCCAGCATGGAATTTCACATCGCACGTTCGATCCGCGATCAGCTTCAGCTCGACGACCTGCTCTTCAGCTACACCGGCAACATCCTGTTCGCGAACGTGGCGGCCAGTCGCAAGCTGGCGCAGCAGCTCAATGAGGTGCGCAACCCCGCCAACGATCCGGACAAGATGGTGCACGCCGGAGCGCTGTTCGCGATGGGCCTCATCGATGAGCTGAACCATGCGCTGGTGGCCAAGTACCGCAAAGAAATCGACCCCGCCGTGCTCAGCGAGGCGATGCGCTTCTTCGCGTCTTCTCTCGGAGAGACGCTGGGGGATGCCGCAGCCGGGCAGAAAGAGCTCGACCGCCTGCTGCTCATCTTCACCGAGCAGTTTCCCAACGTCGCGGTCTATCGCGGCCAGCTGACCGCGGCCGAGTGGCTCAAAGGCACCACCGAAGGCCTGCCCAATCGCGAGGCTGCCTTCGAAGAGCTGCTGATGCTGTGGCTGGCCAACACCAATCCCGCGTTCAAACCCTTCCGCGAGCTCTTCAACGACGAGTCGTTGAAAGAAGCCACGAAGTACAAGGAAGTCACCGCGGCCCTGCCCGACTACTTCGTCACCCGGCCTTCGCTACCGGAGACGGGCACTCTCTTCGAGACCCTCTGCGCTCCGTTCCTCAAGTCGCCGGACTCGCTCACCGGGCAGCTGGACTTCATCCGCGAGCACTGGGGCAAGACCCTGGGCGCGGACCTGAAGCGCGTGCTGCTGGCCATCGACACGCTGCGCGAGGAAGACATCGCCATCTGGTCGCTGTTCCATCCGCCGGCGCCCGACTGGTACCGCCACGGCGTCCCCGGCCGCGGCGGTGAGGGCTTCGTGGGCGATGAGTACATTGGCTTCGATGAGTACTGGACGACCGATGCGCAGGGCCACCGCGTGCGCCGCTACGCCTCGGATTACCAGGCGCCGCTGAACGAATACGAAGCCTTCTCCGCCGACCAGGCATGGATGCCCACCGTCGTGCTGCTGGCCAAGAGCACGTACGTGTGGCTGGAGCAGCTCTCGAAGAAGTACGGCCGCCACATCCACCGGCTCGATCACATCCCCGAGGAAGAGCTGCGCCTGATGGCCGACCGCGGCGTGACGGGCCTCTGGCTCATCGGCCTGTGGGAGCGCTCCGTCGCCTCGCGCACCATCAAGCGCCTGCGCGGACATCACGATGCCGTGGCCAGCGCCTATTCGCTGAAGGAGTACCGCATCGCCGAAGACCTGGGCGGCAACAGCGCCTATGAGCAGCTGCGCGACCGCGCCGCGCACTTCGGCGTGCGCCTGGCCAGCGACATGGTGCCCAACCACATGGGCATCGACTCGCCGTGGGTCATCGACAACCCCGATGCGTTCATCTACCGCTGGGAGAGCCCGTTCCCGAGCTATTCCTTCAACGGCCCCGACCTCTCCACCGACTCGCGCGTCGAGATCAAGATCGAGGACCACTACTACGACCAGACCGACGCGGCCGTGGTCTTCCGCGTGCGCCACCACTCCGACGGCGCAACGCGCTACATGTACCACGGCAACGATGGCACGACCTTCGCCTGGAACGATACGGCGCAGCTCGACTACTCGAAGGCCGCCGTGCGAGAACACGTCATCCAGACGATCCTCTACGTCGCGCGGCTCTTCCCCATCATCCGCTTCGACGCCGCGATGGTGCTGGCCAAGCGGCACGTGCAGCGGCTGTGGTTCCCTCTGCCCGGAGCCGGTGGATCCATCCCCTCGCGCGCCGAAAACGCGATGTCGCAGGAGGAGTTCGACGCGCTCATGCCGCATGAGTTCTGGCGCGAGGTCGTCGATCGCGTGGCCGTCGAAGTGCCCGGAACGCTGCTGCTCGCCGAGGCCTTCTGGCTGCTCGAAGGCTACTTCGTCCGCACGCTCGGCATGCACCGCGTGTACAACTCCGCCTTCATGAACATGCTGCGCGATGAAGAGAACGCCAAGTACCGCAGCTACCTGAAGAAGACCATCGAGTTCGATCCGGACATCCTGAAGCGCTACGTCAACTTCATGTCCAACCCCGACGAACGCACCGCGATCGACCAGTTCGGCACCGGCGACAAGTACTTCGGCGTGCTGACCATGATGGCCACGCTGCCCGGCCTGCCCATGCTCGGCCACGGCCAGATTGAGGGCTACACTGAGCGCTACGGCATGGAGTACAAGACCGCCAAGATGGACGAGAGCCCCAACGAGGGCCTCATCGCGCGCCACATGCACGAGGTCGCTCCACTGCTGAAGCAGCGCAAGGTCTTCGCCGAGAGCGACCACTTCGTGCTCTACGACTTCTGGACCGGCTATGGCACGGTGAACGAGAACGTCTTCGCGTACTCCAACCGGCGCGATGGCCAGCGCGGTCTCATCCTCTACAACAACAGCTATGGCGCGACGGAAGGCACCATCCATGTCTCCGTCGGCGCGATGGACAAGGGTTCGGGTGAGCTTCGGCAGCGCTCGCTGGCTGACGGTCTCGACGTCCCTTATGACGGCGAATTGATCCTTGGCTACCGCGACACGGCCAGCGGCCTGGAGTACCTGCGCCGCGCCTCGGAGATCCACGAGCGCGGCTTCAGCGCGAGCCTGCGCGGCTTCCAATACATGGTCCTGCTGGACTGGCGCGAGCTGCGGTCCACCATCGAGGCTCCCTGGGGCCGGCTCTGCGATCAACTCGCGGGCACCGGCGTGAGCTCGCTGAACGATGCGCTCTTCAGCCTGCGCCTGCAGCCGCTGCACCTGGCGCTCCGGGATGCGCTCAGTCCCACCACGATCCGCGATCTTGAGACCGCCGCGATCGAGGCCAGCGCCCGCGTGGTCCAACCCGGCGAGCCGGCGGCGTCACAGCCTTCCGCCGCGGACTCCGCCACCACCGCGGCCAGTGCGACAGGCAGTGGGATTGACGTGGAGGGTACGCACATTCAACCCGCGGCCGCCGACAACGAGTCCGCTCCCACGGTGGTTCCTTCCGCGACTCCAGAAGCCGCCGCATCCCCAGCCAAGTTGCATGCCGAGGAGCTTGGCATCGACGCCCGGGTGCAGGCCTTCGTGTCCGCGGCGCAGCCGTTCTTCGAGCGCTGGGTCGATGCTCTGCCGACGAGTCATCGCGACACCGTGAAGGGTGCGCGGCCTTCCGCCGCATCCTGCTTCCACGAGACTTGCGGCGCCGCCGTCGCTGCCGTCGCAACGCTGCCCTCGCTGGCGCCGAACCTGTCAGCGGATTGGCCCGCGAACGTTGGACTCGTGCTGCCAATCGGCGCGAAGGGGTTGGCTGGCGAACGTGTCCTCGCCCCGGCTCTGGCGTATGCCGTGCTGCGCAGCCTGCCCTGGCCTTCGCATTCCATCGAGCTCTTCGATCGTCTCAAGCTCCGTGCCGCGTTGGCCGAGGCCTTCGCCGCGCTGGGCTTCGAGGGCGACGACGCATGGCGCGCCGCCGCACGTGTCCGCATCCTGCTGCACCACGCGGGCGAATGCGACCTGCGCACGCCCAAGCCGTGGTCGGATCCGGACGTGAGCTGGCTCACCGGGGTAAACGAGTCCGGCGGCAAGACCTGGTTCAACAAGGAGTCGTTCGAGGAGATGCTCTCCTGGATGCAGCTTCCGGCGCTGCTGGAGCTGGTCTCCGGCAAACCCACCAAGCTCACGCTCGAAGGCGTCGAGGCCTGCGTCGCTGCCTCCAGCAAAGATGCCGCGGACGCCGGCTACAACCTGGACAAACTGCTGATGTCCGCGGATGCGACGACGGCGGAGGCGACTGCGGGAGAAGCCACCCCGGGCGTCGCGGCTACTTCACCGGCCTAGCCTTCATCTCTTCCGCTTCGGCGGAGGTGGGCAGGTCGACTCACGCACCACGAGTTCGGGATCGATAACCAGCTGTTTGGGTGCAGGATGCTCGGGCGGCGCGGCGATCCGCTGCACCAGCGTCTCCGCGGCCAGTGTGCCCATCGTCTTCAGGGGCTGGCGTACGGTCGTGAGTCCCGGGTTCTGGAACGCCGCCGACTGTACATCGTCGAAGCCCACCACGCTCACATCCTGCGGCACGCGCAGGCCAGCCTCGCGCAGCGCACGGATGGCGCCAATGGCGGAGACGTCGTTGAAGGTGAACAGCGCGGTGAAGCTCGAACCCGAAGCCAGAAGCCGCTGCGCCGCGAAGTAGCCGGGCTCGTGCGTCGGTGAGTCGCCCTCCAGCGAAGCGACCAGTTTGGGGTCCACGGTGATCCCGGCGCGTGAAGCTGCGTGCCGGATCGCCTGCCAGCGCGGCTCGCTGTCCGAGCTGAACGCCTGGCCCTTGATGAAGGCGATCTCGCGATGCCCAAGCCCCGCAAGATGGTCGATCGCCAGCTCCGCAGCGCGACGGTGGTTGAGCACAATGTTCGTCATGCCCTCCTGCTCGTCCGGGCAGCTCACCGTGATCGTGGGAAGCACGGTGTGGCGCGCCAGCACGGTATCAATCGCCACGATGCCGTCGACGGATCGCTCCACAAACATGGTCTGCGCGTTCTCCACGCGCTCCGCCTGATGGTGGTGGCTGACGAGATAAAAGACGTATCCCGCCTGCAGCAGCGCCTGCTCCACACCCGCCAGCACCAGCGTGGCGTAGCCCTCGGAGATCTCCGGCAGCAGCACGCCCACCGTCATGGAGTGACCCCGGCGTAGCGAACGCGCCAGCACGTTGGGGCGGTAGTTGAGCTGTTTGGCTGCGGCGAGGATGCGATCCTGCGTGGCCTTGGGAATCGACTTGGCTGCAGGGGCGCGGTTGAGCACCCGAGAGACCGCTGCGACCGAGAGTCCCACGTGGTCGGCGATCATCTGCAGGCTCGCCGGACGCCGCGGCGCCCCGGGTTTTCCCGTTCCAGTCACCTGAGCAGTCTGACACAGCGGAGTCCCTTTCGATCCGGATCGATGTAGGAAGCCATCATCCCGCGGCAGATTGTCCGCAACTGATCCACCCTCCCGCGCATCCACAGTCAAGAGCGTTTGTAGCGACGGCGCCATCCTGGCACGCCGGCAATTCCATCTCTTGACAGAGATGTCAGCGAACGCGTACAACTCGTGTCGGTTTAGGCAAAGGTTTGCCCAAAGGCGGTAACCGGTCTTACCGATTCTTCGGCAGAGCGCCCGGGGCAATGCTCCCCGCGCCTGCCTCTTCACCCGCAACACTCCTCGGAGGCAACATGAGAATCACTCGTAGCACGTGGCTGGGCACATCGCTCGCAGCCGCGCTGCTTTTCGGTGCAGCAGCAAGTCACGCGCAGTACCGCACGTCCGTCCAGGGCACCGTGACCGACTCCACCGGCGCCGTTATCCCCGGCGCCACCCTGACCCTCAAAGACAACGCCAACAACCAGACGATCGTTCACCAAAGCGATCCCAGCGGCGTCTTCAACTTCAACGCGCTACCCGCGGACCACTTCACGCTGACCGTGAAAGCGCCCGGCTTCTCGACCAAGGTACTCAGCAACCTGGAGTTCATTCCGGAGCAGGCGAACTCGGTGAATGTTTCGCTCGACGTCGGCGGCACCGACGTCTCGATCACCGTGGACGCCTCGACCACCCCCGCGATGGACACCGAGACCTCCAACATCGGCGCCACCATCAGCGCCAACGACATCCAGCACACACCGTCGTTCAATCGCGACGTGTTTACGCTGACCCAACTCGCTCCAGGAGCGATCTCGGACGGCGCACAGGCTGCCGGAGGCGGCGTGTATAGCGCGCCCGGCAACCAAGGGGACGCAGGCTCAACCGCCGGCGGCGCCGCACCCACAGAGAACAAGCCGCAAGCCAACGCCAATGGCCAAGCGAACAGCAACAACGGCATCTCCATCGACGGCATCAGCACGGTCAGCGCTGTTTGGGGCGGAGCCTCCATCATCACCCCTACCGAGGAGTCGATCGACAACGTCCGCATCGTCACCAACGACTACGACGCTGAGAACGGCCGCTTCTCCGGCGCACAGACCCTCGTCACCTCCAAGTCCGGCACCAACCAGCTGCACGGTAGCGCTTTCATTGCAATCCATCGGCCTGGCCTGAACGCCAACCAGCGGCCTATCCGCC
This sequence comes from Bryocella sp., assembly GCF_058498515.1. Taxonomy (NCBI): domain Bacteria; kingdom Pseudomonadati; phylum Acidobacteriota; class Terriglobia; order Terriglobales; family Acidobacteriaceae; genus Bryocella; species Bryocella sp. The sequence goes on along the minus strand of NZ_JBMHYI010000057.1, from coordinate 22,174 downwards.
TCAGCAACGGGACCATCGTCGGCGCCACGCAGAAGGATACACAGCGCTTCAACCAGTACGGCGGCAGCTTCGGCGGCCCCATCTGGAAGGACAAGATCTTCGCGTTCTTCGCCTACGAGTCCTCACCGAACAGCTCCAACGCTGTGGCCAACGGATGGTACGAGACCTCGGCCTTCCGGAGTTCGGCGGCAGCGGCTCCGATCGCGAAGCAGTACCTCAGCTTCGCGGGCGCGGCTCCGGTCGGCACACTGGTCACTTCGGGCGAGACCTGCTCCACCGTCGGTCTTACCGAAGGCGTGAATTGCGCTACCATTGCCGGCCAGGGCCTGGATATCGGATCGGCCATCAAGAGCGGCGTGGGGAAGCAGGACCTCACGTCTACCGCAAGCACGGCCAACCCCGGCGTGGGTGGCGGGCTGGACGGCATCGCCGACGTGGGCTACTACCAGACGACCGTGCCTTTCACGTCGTATTACCGCCAATATAACGGTCGCATGGATGGCCAGGTAGGAGCGAAGGATCATCTTTCCTTCGCCATCTATTGGGTGCCGCAGGGCAGTTCCGCGTACAACGGCGGAGATCGCGGCTACGACAAGTTCAACCACAGTCAGATCAACGAAGCCCTCAGCGTGATCTGGAACCACACCTTCTCACCATCGTTCCTCAACGAGGCCCGCGCCAACGCTGCCGGTTGGCGTTGGAACGAGATCGCCGACAACCCGCAGGAGCCTGTCGGCCTGCCCCAGGACAACATCACCTTCTTCTCGGGCGCTGGGTCGACGTCCGCCGGACTCACCCAGTTCGGCACATCGCTGGGCTCGGACTATAACCAGTGGACGTTCACCTACAAGGACGTCGCCACCAAAGTCGCCGGCCGCCACACCATCAAATTCGGCGGCGAGTTCACTGCGCTGCACTACCTGAGCAACCCCATCGGCCGTCCAACCTACGGCTTCTACAACATCTGGGACTTCCTCAACGACGCTCCCTACCAGGAGTCCGGCAGCTTCAACTCTGTCACTGGATTTCCCGGCGGCGTGCGCACCGATCAACGCGAGAATCTCTTTGGCGCCTTCCTGCAGGATGACTTCAAGGTGAAGCCCAACCTGACGCTGCACGCTGGTATCCGCTACTCGTACTTTGGGCCGCTAACTGACAAGCAGAACAACCTGCCACACGTTGCGCTGGGGGCAGGCGCCGCCGCCTATACGGGCATGACGATTGTCCAGGGCGGGAATCTGTGGAACCCGCAAAAGTTGAACTTCGGCCCGCAGGTCGGCTTCAACTGGAGCCCCACGCCCTTCCGCGACAAGTTGGTGGTGCGCGGTGGCTACGGGCTGAGTTTCAACCAGGAAGAGATCGCGATTACCGCGAACTCCGGCTACAACCCACCCACGGCGAACTACTATACTTTCCAGTTCGCCAGCCCCAGCAACCCCGGCACGAACGGCGGCGCGATCCTCTACGGCATCAGCTCCAGCCCCACCTCGCTGAACGGCTACGCCTCCAATCCAAACACCATCACGACGTATAACGCGGCGAACCTCCCCACCGGCGGCAACGCCACGGTCATCATCGTAGGCGATGGTCACGGCAACCTGCCCACCTCCTACGTTGAGCATTACTCGCTGGACACGCAGTACGAGTGGAGCAAGGAGATCGTCTTCTCGCTTGGCTACCAGGGCAGTGTGGGCCATCACCTCATCAACCATGAGACCCCCAACGCGCCGGGGATCGTCGCTGGCTACGCGCTCAACCCCCTCGTCACTGGTGGAGACTTCTGGCAGAACGTTGGCAGCTCCAACAACAATGCGATGCTGGCCGAGGTGAAGCACCCCATGGTGCACCACTTCACCGCCGATGCCCAATTCATGTGGGCCAAGAGCATGGATACCGATGGCTCGGGACCGTACTACGAAGATCCGTACTTCCCGGAGAACGCGCTTCTCTCCTACGGCCGCTCGGACTTCAACGTCGGCAGGAGCTTCAAGGCCTACGGCCTGTGGCAGCCAGTCATTTGGCACGGCGACCATGCCTGGCTGGAGAAGGTCGTCGGCGGTTGGTCGCTGAGCGGCATCTTCAACTGGCATACCGGTTTCCCGTTCTCACCGAACTACGGTACTGAGGACTCGCTCTACTGCAGCCAGTGCGGCTACTACAACCTTCGCCCCAGCTACCTCGGCGGCGGCGGCACCGACCACAGCAACAAGGCCTTCATCAACGCCACCAACTACGCGGGTATCCTTACCGGCCAGCAGAACACGACGGCCGTGGTCAACGGCTCGTCTACCCTTCACGAGGTGGCGTACTCGAACAAGTACTTCAACGTTCCTAACTTCTACAACGCCGTGCAGGCGACCAACGGAACAGGCTTCCCGGTCGGCAACAAGGCTCTCCCCCCGCTTCCAGGCCTGGATCGCAACGCCTTTACCGGGCCGGGCTACCGCGACGTGGACGCCTCGCTCTCCAAAGGCTTCGGTCTCCCCAACAACCGCATCACGGGCGAGCACGCAGCACTGGAGATTCGCGCCGACGTCTTCAACCTGTTCAATATCCAGAACCTCAACCCCGGCAGCGTGAATGGCAACGTGACCAACGGCGGCTTTGGCCAGGACACCACCGAACTTGGTGGTCGCACCATCTCGCTGCAGGCCCGCTTCAGCTTCTAACCTCAACCCGTAACCTGGAGAGGGTGCGACACGAAACCTGTGGCGCGCCCTCTCTTCTTCATCAGTCCTCACACTTCGCGTGTTCACTCCGCGCCTGCTCGCATCGCGAGCCACCCAAGCTTCGAAAGACCTGCACCACCCATGAACCGATGACCATGCTGCTACGCCCGCTCGCTGCCGCCCTGTTGACCGTGCCCACCGCCTTCGCGATGGTGACGCCCTCCGTGGCTATCGCCCAGCAGACCATCGTCATCGACACCAACGCTCCTGCCCACGCCTTCCCGCACTTCTGGGAGCTTGGCTTCGGCTCCGGCCGCGCCGCACTGGCCATGCGCCAGAGCTACCGCGACGACCTCGAGGCCGTACACGCCATCACCGGCTTCCAGTACGTCCGCTTCCACGCCATCCTGCACGATGAACTCGGCGTCTACAACGAAGACGAACACGGCAACCCGATCCACAACTTCACCTACGTGGACCAGGTCTACGACAGCCTGCTGGCGCGCGGCGTCAAGCCCATCGTCGAGATCAGCTTCATGCCCAGGAAGCTCGCCTTCAATCCTGACGCCCTGCATCCCTTCTGGTACAAGCAGAACGTCTCGCCGCCGAAGTCCATGGACAAGTGGGACTCGCTGATCAGCGATTTCACGCAGCATCTCATCGCTCGCTATGGCATCGACGAAGTGAGCACGTGGTACTTCGAGGTGTGGAATGAGCCCAACATCGACTTCTGGAACGGCATCCCGCGCGATGAAAGCTACTACGATCTCTACGCGCACACCGCGCGCGCCATCAAAGGCGTCTCACCGCGCCTGCGCGTAGGCGGGCCCGCAACTGCTGCCGCCGCATGGATACCCGAGTTCCTCGCCTACACGCACGAGCACAACGTCCCCGTCGACTTCGTCTCCACACATGGCTATGACGATGAGCCCGTCGAGCGCCTGCTAGGGAAAGACCAGCCCTTGCGCGACAAAGATATCCGCGAGGAAGACCGCACCTGTGCCGCTGCCGCGCATGTCCAGCAGCAGATCGAGCACTCCGCCACACCCAACCTCCCGCTGTTGTGGACGGAGTGGAACGTCCCCGGCCGCGACGAACTCCGCGACACACCCTACGTCGGCCCCGCACTGGCCGAGGCCATCCGCACCTGTGACGGCCACACCAGGCTGCTGAGCTATTGGACCTTCTCCGATGTCTTCGAAGAAGGTGGCGTGCCGCTCCATCCCTTCGAGGGTCAGTTCGGTCTGCGTGCCACCGGCGGCATCAACAAACCAAGCTTCTACGACTTCGCCCTGCTGCATCAGCTCGGCGATCAGCGTATCGCCAACAAGGCCGATGACGTGATCGTGACGCGCCGCAGCGATGGCTCGCTCGCGATTGCCGTATGGAATCTCAACGAGGTCGGCAAGCCTCCCGCCCCGAAGTCTATTCACCTGCGCTTCACCGGCGTGCAACGCAACGCGGCGGTCGAGATGCAGCTCGTCGACGACACGCACTCCAACACCCAGGCCCTCTATGCTGCAATGGGCAAGCCGCAATATCCCTCGCCAGCGCAGGTTCGCGAGCTCAATGAACACTCGGCGCTTAGCCCGCCCCAGCCGCTGCATCTCGACGGTGACACGCTTACCCTGAACCTTGGCACGAACGCCCTCGTCCTACTCCGTATCGCGCGATGATCGCATCGCCGAACAGACCTCAACACCCTGCTTCACTTTCCTCGCAGGCGCTCGACGCCTGACCACGGCCAAACCGCAAGGACGCAAGACATCATGATTCGCTTCTCGCTCGCCAGCTTCGCATTCGCCGCCACCATGATCGTGCCCTGCGGCGCGCATGCGCAGCAAACGCTCACCATCGACGCCAACGCGCCCACCAAGTCCTTCCCGCACTTCTGGGAGCAGACCTTCGGCTCCGGCCGCGCGGTCCTTTCACTACGTGAGGAGTATCGCAACGACCTGCGCACCGTGCATCAGGCCACCGGCTTCCAGAGCGTGCGCTTCCACGGCATCTTCAATGATGAGGTCGGGCTCTACGATCCTGATCGTCGCATCATCAACTTCGCGCAAACCGCTGGCCAGGAAGGCGAGGCCGTCGGCAAAAACTCCATCTACAACTGGTCCTACATCGATGAAATCTACGACGGACTGCTGGCCAACGGCGTGCGCCCCTTCGTCGAGATGAGCTTCATGCCAAAGAAGATGGCAGCCGACCCAAACATGCTGCACGCCTTCTGGTACAAACCCAACGTCTCGCCGCCCGCCGACTACGCGAAGTGGGATGCGATGATCCAGGCCTTCGCAAAGCATCTCGTCGAACGCTATGGCATCGAGGAAGTCTCAACGTGGAAGTTCGAAGTCTGGAACGAACCCAACCTCGACTTCTGGGGCGGACGTCCAAACCAGCCCACCTACTTCGAGCTCTACGACCACACCGCGCGCGCGATCAAGAGCGTCTCGCCGCGGCTGCAGATCGGCGGCCCCGCCACGGCGCAGGCCGCATGGGTTACGCCATTCCTCGAGCACATCAAGCAGACCGGAGCGCCCGTGGACTTCGTCTCCACGCACGTCTACGCCAACGACAAAGCCGAGGATGTCTTCGGCACGCATGAGGTGATTCCGCGCGATCAGATGGTCTATCGCTCGGTGAAGAAGGTGCATGACGAGATCGCTGCCTCCGCCTTCCCACAGCTGCCGCTCATCTTCTCCGAGTACAACGCCAGCTATGCCAACGAGCCCAACATCACCGATTCGCCCTACATGGCCGCGTGGCTGCCCAACACCATTCGCCAGTGCGACGGCCTGATCTCCAACATGGCGATGTGGGACTTCTCCGACGTCTTCGAGGAGCAGGGCGTCGTGCGCACGCCGTTCTATGGCGGCTTTGGTCTCATGGCCGAACGCGAGATCCCCAAGGCCATCTTCAACACCTACGTCGCGCTGCACACACTGGGCGACCAGCGCATTGCCGTAGACTCCGACTCCGCGCTCGCGACGAAGACCTCCAACGGCCTCGCCATCGCGCTGTGGAACTACGCTCCTCCCACCGGTGAAGGCGCAAACTACACGCCGGAGAACGGCCCCGACGCCAAGCCTGCCGGACCAGCGAAGGAGTTCTCGCTCAAGCTGGAGCACGTCGGCTCGAGCGCCAGCGTCGAGATCCTGCGCGTCGATCCCGACCACGGCAACGTGCTGAAGGCCTTCGACGCGATGGGCCGCCCCGCATGGCCTTCCCGCGAGCAGATCGTGCAGCTGCGCAAGGCAGGAGCCATGGCTGCGGCTGAGCACACGAAGCTGAAGAACGGCGAGCTGCACCTCACCGTCCCCGCGCACGGGATGGCCGTGGTGATCGTCAACAAGTAAACAGACTTTCCCGGGGATGGGCGTGATGCCCATCCCATTTCTTCCTCCAACCTTGCGACGTCACGAGGGAAGACCCAACATTATGCATCGCCGCCAAGCCCTGCAACTGATCGCCGCAGCCGGAGTCGGCTCTGCCCTGCCCTCACCGGCCTTGGGCGCGCGTGCTCCCAGACATGCAGCGCCGCGTCTCTCGCCGCAGGAGGAAGCCTTCCTCGACGACCTCTGTCGGACTGGCAGCCTATTCTTCGTCGAGCAATCCAGCCCCGCCAACGGCCAGGTCCTCGACCGCGCGCTGTGGGCTGCAGACGGCAGGCTCGACAAGCGGCGCATGACCTCCATCGCGGCGACCGGCTTCGGCCTCAGTGCACTCTCCATCGCCGATGCCCGCGGCTACTTTCCGCACGCAAAGATCGTAGAGCAAGTCCGGCGTACACTGCGCTTCCACGCCAACGATCTGCCCCACGTCCATGGCTTCTACTACCACTTCAACGACATCGATACCGGCGCGCGCTGGGCCGATGTCGAGCTCAGCTCCATCGACACCGCACTGCTGCTCTGCGGTGTGCTCACCGCGCGCGCCCACTTCCACAAGGACGCCGAGATCGTCGATCTCGCGACGAAGATCTACAACCGCGTGGACTGGCCGTGGATGCTCAACGGCGGCCAAACCTTCTCCATGGGTTGGAAGCCGGCGAGCGGCGCGAAGCCAGCCGGTTTCCTCGACGCACGCTGGAATCATTACTGCGAGCTGATGATGATCAACCTGCTCGCGCTGGGCTCGCCCACGCACCCGGTCGATCCCGCAACCTGGAGTGCGTGGACCCGCCCGCGCATGCACTTCCAGGACTTCGACTACATCAACTCCAACGACCCCATCTTCATCCACCAGTACAGCCATGCGTGGTTCGACTTCCGCGGCAAGCACGACGCCTTCGCCAACTACTACGCAAACTCCGTCACCGCGACCCACGCGCACAAGGCCTTCTGCCTCGGCCTGGGCAAGCCCTACACCGACGACTACTGGGGCATCAGCGCCTCCGACTACCAGGGCGGCTACAGCGCCTGGGGCGGCCCGGGCTCCCAAAAGCCGAACCCCACGCCGGCGGACATCGCGAAAGGCTTCGGCCCGATCGACGGCTCCGTCGTCCCCAACGCCGCTGCAGGCTCGCTGCCGTTCGTCCCCTCCGACTGCCTGCATGTCCTCCGCGCGCTCAAAGATCAGCACGGCACCAAGGCCTGGGGACGCTACGGCTTCTGCGACGCCTTCCACCCCGCAGCCAACTGGTACGACCCCGACGTCCTCGGTATCGACCAGGGAATCAGCCTCCTGATGGCCGAAAACCTCCGTTCCGGCTTCGTCTGGGAGACCTTCGCCAAGAACCCCGAGGTCGCAGTAGCCTTCCAACGCACAGGCTTCCGGTCGGCATAAATCGGATCGATCGGATCCCTCACACCCCCCATCGATCCCACAATCCACTGATTCAGTTGCGCTTGCCTTCCATCACAGGGAGTCAGCGCCAGGCTGTTCTGTCGTTCTGCTATTCCGCTACTCAGCTGTTCTGCTCCTCAGCTGTTCTGCTGCCCCTCCCCCGCCTGTTATCCTTAGTTACGGGCATGAACCCTCTCCCGCACCCCAGCAATCCAATCCAGCGGTGCAATTTCGAGTGCGCAAAATGCGCCCAACCCTGTTGAGGAACTATGTGCGGAATCGTTGGAATCATCGGGAATAGTCCGGTCAGTCACACCCTGTACGAATCGTTGTCCATGCTGCAGCACCGCGGGCAGGACGCCGCGGGCATCGCCACTTTCTTCGAGGACCGCTTCTACCTGCATAAGGGGAACGGCCTCCTCACGGACGTCTTCGACGCGAATAACATGGCGCGGCTGCTGGGCACCGTCGGCGTAGGCCACGTGCGCTATCCGACAGCCGGCTGCTCGTCGGTCGCCGAGGCGCAGCCCTTCTATGTAAACTCCCCGTACGGCATCGTCTTCGCACACAACGGCAACCTCACCAACGTCGCCGACATCGTCGAGGACCTCTTCGTCACCGACATGCGCCACCTGAACACCACCTCCGACAGCGAGGTGATGCTCAACGTCTTCGCCCACGCCCTGGTGCGGCGTGGCGCGGTGCACCCGAACGAGTACGACATCTTCGCCGCAGTCGAAGAAGTGCATCGCCGATGTCACGGCGGCTACGCTGTGATCGCGATGATCGCAGGCGTGGGCATGGTGGCATTCCGCGACCTCAACGGCATCCGCCCACTCATCTTCGGCACCCGCGTGGATAGCCAGGGCCGTACCGAGTACATGGTCGCCAGCGAAAGCGTGGCCCTGCAGGTGGCCGGCTTCAAGATCGACCACGACCTCGCTCCCGGCGAAACGTTGTTCGTGGCGCTCGATGGCGAAGTGCATCAGCATGCCAGCCTGCTGGCCCGCGATAAGGCTCCCTGCCTCTTCGAGTACGTCTACCTCGCGCGGCCTGACAGCGTGCTCGATGGCGCCAGCGTCTACGAGTGCCGCGTGAACATGGGCACCAAGCTCGCAGCCAAGATCAAACGCGAATGGCCCGACATCGCCATCGATGTTGTGGTTCCCATCCCTTCGACCTCGCGCATCGCCGCGCAGGAGATCGCCACCCGGCTCAACAAGCCCTATCGCGATGCCCTGGTGCGCAATCGCTACGTGGGCCGCACCTTCATCATGCCCGGCCAGGCCCAGCGCAAGGCCTCCATCCGCCGCAAACTCAACCCCATCCCGCAGGTCTTCTACGGCAAGAACGTTCTGCTGGTCGATGACTCGATCGTGCGCGGCAACACCATTCGCGAGATCGTCGCGATGGTCCGCGAGCAAGGCGCGAAGCATGTTTACGTCTGCTCCGCCGCACCTCCGGTGATCTTCCCCAACGTGTATGGCATCGACATGCCCGCGCGTTCGGAGCTCGTAGCCAACGGCAAGACCATGGACGAACTCGCGAAGGACATCGGCGCCGACGAGCTCATCTTTCAGGACCTCGAGGACCTCAAGGAATCGATCACCGAAGCCTGCCCGGCGCTGACCTACTTCGACACCTCCGTCTTCGACGGCAAGTACGTCACCGGCGATGTCACGCAGGAGTACCTGGCAAGACTTGAGAAGCAGCGCAACGACACCGCCAAGGTCTCGCGCGATGTGCAGGACCACATCGAACGCAACCTGACGGCACAGGTGTAGCTCTTTCGCTACAAGGGCCACGAACACTGTTGAGAGAATCGACCTCCTGAGCGAAGCGAGCGACCTGCTTCCGCTCGAACTCGCAACGCAGTACGCGAACCCCTCGAAGATTGGACACGGACCACCCATGCCCGTCGCGATCGCTGAAGCCACTGGCGCCTCCATCGTCCGCATCCTCCCCGGCCCCTCCGCGCTGACGGAGTTCGAGGCCGCGCGCCTGCTAGGACGCCTGCAGAAGATCGATCCCGCCGTCACCGCAGTCGCAGCGCATTATCTCTATCTACTGCAGCTGCCTGAAGACGCGCGCCTGGATGAGACTCGCCTGCACGAGCTGCTCGACCTCGATGCCCTTGAGACGGGTCCTTCACCCGCCCGCGCGGATCTCACCGCCTCGCAGCACGTCTACATCGGCCCGCGCATGGGCACGCAATCGCCCTGGTCGTCGAAGGCCACCGACATCCTGCACAACACGGGCTTCACTGCGGTACAACGCATCGAACGCGGCCGCGTGATCGCGATCTCCGGTGCAACCGACCTGGACGCTCTCACTCCCGCGCTGCATGACCGCATGACCGAGAGCGTCTTCGCCGAGGAAGCTGCGATGCGCACGCTCTTCACGCCACGCGAGCCTGAGCCGTTGACCCACATCGATGTGCTCGCGCACGGCGCAGCGGCCATCGAAGAAGCCGACCGCACGCTCGGCCTCTCACTCGCCGCCGACGAAATCGCTTACCTCGTCGCCGAGTTCACACGCCTCGGCCGCAACCCCACCGACGTCGAGCTCTACATGTTCGCGCAGGCCAACAGCGAACACTGCCGGCACAAGATCTTCAACGCCTCTTGGACTATCGATGGAGAGCGACAGCCGAAGTCCCTCTTCGGCATGATCCGCAACACCTACGAGCAGTCGAGCGAAGGCGTTCTCTCGGCCTATAAGGACAATGCCGCGGTCATCACAGGCTCGCGTGGCGGACGCTTCTTTCCCGATCCTGCAACGCGTGTCTACGCCGCGCACGACGAGCAGATCGACATCCTCTGCAAAGTCGAAACGCACAATCACCCCACTGCGATCTCGCCCTTTCCCGGCGCGGCCACCGGCTCCGGCGGAGAGATCCGCGATGAAGGCGCAACCGGCCGCGGCGCCAAGCCCAAGGCCGGCCTCTCCGGCTTCACCGTCTCCAATCTCAACCTGCCGCAGGGTCCGCAGCCGTGGGAGCGCACGCCATCGCGCCCCGCACACATCGCTTCGCCGCTCGACATCATGATCGAAGGCCCGCTAGGCGCAGCCGCCTTCAACAACGAGTTCGGTCGCCCCAATCTCTGCGGCTACTTCCGCACGTTCGAGCAAGAGCATCACGGCACAGTCTTCGGCTATCACAAGCCCATCATGCTCGCCGGCGGCCTCGGCAATATCCGTACGGAGCACGTAGACAAGGGCGCAATGCAGCCCGGCTACGCGCTCATCGCGCTGGGTGGTCCGGCAATGCTCATCGGCCTCGGCGGCGGCGCAGCTTCCTCCTCGAACACGAGCAACACCGAGCTGGACTTCGCCAGCGTGCAACGTGAGAACCCCGAGATGGAGCGTCGCGCGCAGGAAGTCATCGACGGCTGCTGGCAGCAGGGCGACGCAAATCCGATCGCCTTCATCCACGACGTCGGCGCTGGCGGCCTCTCCAACGCCTTTCCCGAGCTGGTGAAGGATGGTGGCGATGGTAAGCTCGGCGGCACGTTCGATCTCGCCCGCGTCCCGCGCGGCGAAGCCGGCCTGAGCCCGCTCGAGCTGTGGTCCAACGAATCGCAAGAGCGCTATGTCCTCGCCGTCGCTCCCGAGAATCTTGCGGCCTTCGCGGCCCTGTGCGAGCGCGAGCGCTGCCCCTTCGCCATCGTCGGCTACGCCACCAACGAGCCCCGCCTCGTGCTCACCGACAGCGACAGCGCCGCCGCCGCGTCTTCTGAACCCTGGGCCCTGGGCCCTGGACCCTCAGCCCCAACACCCATCGACCTTCCGCTGCAAGTCCTCTTCGGCAAGCCACCCAAGATGGAGCGCAACTTCACCCGCACCAACACCGCGTTCGAGCCGCTCGACCTCTCCGGCATCGAACTCGAGGACGCGATTGCCCGCGTGCTGCAGGTGCCCTCCGTAGCCTCCAAGAGCTTCCTCATCACCATCGGCGACCGCACGGTCGGCGGCCTCACCGTGCAGGACCAGATGGTCGGTCCCTGGCAAGTCCCCGTGGCCGACTGCGCGGTGACCATGACCGCGTTCGGCTCGACCACCGGCGAAGCCATGGCTATCGGCGAGCGCACACCGCTCGCGGTGACCAACGCCGCCGCCAGCGCCCGCATGGCCGTCGGCGAGGTCATCACGAACCTCGCCGGTACTTCCATCGACAAGCTTTCCGACATCAAGCTCAGCGCCAACTGGATGGCCGCCGCCAGCGAGCCTGGCCAGAACCAGGCGCTCTACGATGCCGTGCATGCCGTCGGCATGGAGCTATGCCCCGCGCTCGGCATGACGATCCCCGTCGGCAAGGACTCCATGTCCATGCGCACCACATGGAGCGTGGATGGGGAAAAGAAGAGTGTCGTCGCTCCGCTCTCGCTCATCGTCTCCGGCTTCGCTCCTGTCGCCGATACCCGCCGCACGCTCACGCCGCAGATGCTCGACGACGGCTCTCCACTGCTCCTCATCGATCTCGGCGAAGGCCGCAACCGCCTTGGCGGCAGCGCCCTCGCACAAGCCTTCGACCGCACGGGCGGCGAGACCCCCGACACTCCCGAGCCCGCAAAGCTCAAGGCCTTTTTCGAAATCATCCAGCGCCTCAATCGCGAAGGCGTCCTGCTCGCGTATCACGATCGCAGCGACGGCGGCCTTCTCGTCACGCTACTTGAGATGGCCTTCGCCAGCCAGAGCGGCTTCGAGATCAACATCGGCCGCGACACTCTCGGAGCCCTCTTCTCCGAAGAGCTTGGCGCCGTCATCCAGATCGACCGCGAGCACATCGTGCCCGTCCTAGAGGCCTTCATCGCCGCCGGCATCAGCGCCAGCCTCATCGGTGTCACCGACTGCAACAACACCCTCAGCATCTTCCAGGGCGGCAATCTTCTCTACACATCCGAGCGCACCACGCTGCACAAGCTCTGGGCGTCGACCAGCTTCCACATCCAGAGCCTGCGCGATAACCCCGCCACCGCCGCCGAAGAGTTCGCCCTCCTCGACGATGAGCTTCGACCAGGCCTCTTCATCGATGTCCCCTTCGACATCAACGAGAGCATCGCCGCGCCCTATCTCAACCTCACCAAGCCACGCGTCGCCATCCTGCGCGAACAGGGCGTCAACGGCCAGGTCGAGATGGGCGCCAGCTTCGATCGCGCTGGCTTCGAAGCCGTCGACGTGCACATGAGCGACCTACTCAGTGGGCGCGAAGACCTCGCGAGCTTCCAGGGTCTCGCGGCCTGCGGCGGCTTCAGCTACGGCGACGTGCTCGGCGCAGGCTCCGGTTGGGCACGCACCATCCTTTTCAACCAACAGCTCGCGGAGATGTTCTCCACCTACTTCGCGCGGCCGGACACCTTTTCTCTCGGCGTCTGCAATGGCTGTCAGATGATGGCGCAGCTGCGCGAGATCATTCCCGGCGCGTCGCACTGGCCACTGTTCACACGCAACATCTCCGCACGCTTCGAAGCCCGCCTCTGCATGGCCGAGATCACCGCGACCAACTCGCTCTTCTTCGACGGCATGGTCGGCGGCCGCGCTCCCATCGTCGTCTCGCATGGCGAAGGCTACGCAGCCGCTGCGCCCGATGCGACGATCGCGATCAAGTACATCGACACCTACGGCAACCCCACGCAGCACTATCCGCTAAACCCCAACGGCTCCGCCAACGCAGCCGCAGGCTTCACTTCAACCGATGGCCGCGCGCTCATCCTCATGCCGCACCCCGAACGCATCGCGCAAGGCCTCAACCACTCCTGGACGCGTTCGCTTACCAACAGCCCCTGGCAGCGCATGTTCGATAATGCAAGGAAGTGGGTTGATTGAAGCAGCCGTTAGCCGCTAGTTCTTAGCTCTTAGTCTTGAGGGCGCGTCCTCTACTCACTACTCACTATTCACTACTCACTGTCCTTCATGCCCATCGACTACAAATCCGCAGGCGTTGATATCGAGGCCGGCAACGAGGCCGTCCGCCGCATTCGCTCGCACGCTGCGAGCACGCATTCTCCCGCCGTCCTCACGGGCCTTGGCTCGTTTGGCACCCTCTTCTCGCTCAAGGACGCGCTCGCGCCGTATCGCGATCCCGTAATGGTGCAGAGCACCGATGGCGTCGGCACCAAGACGCTGGTCAGCGTCATGGCAGGCAAGTTCGACGACCTCGGCCGCGACCTTGTAGCCGCCGTCGCCGGCGACATCGCGGTCATGGGCGCCCGCCCGCTCACCTTCCTCGACTACATCGGCGTGCATCACGTGGACCCCATCCAGATTGAGCAGCTCGTCAGCGGCATGGCAGATGCCTGCCGCGAAGCCGGCATCTCGCTCGTCGGCGGCGAGACTGCGGAGATGCCCTCGGTATATTCGAAGGGCGACCTCGATGTGGTCGGCTTCGTCACCGGCATCGTCGAGCGCGATGAAGTCCTCACCGGCGAGACCATCACTGCGGGCGACGTGATCTACGGAGTGCAGAGCTCCGGCCTGCACACCAATGGCTGGTCGTTAGCGCGCAAGTTGCTCTTCGACGTCGCAAAGCATGGCATCCACGATGCCCCGCCGGAACTCGGTGGCCGCACGCTTGCCGAGGTGTTGTTGGCTCCGCATGCAAACTACGTAGCCCCGATTCGCCGCGCTCTCGACGCGAAGATCCCCATCAAAGGCATGGCGCACATCACCGGCGGCGGCCTCGTCGAGAACACGCCGCGCGTTCTTCCTAAAGGCTTAGGAGCTCGCATCGACATCCACACCTGGGAGCCGCAGCCCATCTTCGCGATGATGCAGAAGCTCGGCGAGCTGGACCGCGAGGAGATGCACAAGGTCTTCAACATGGGCATCGGGCTCGCCGTGATCGCGCCCGCAGGCCAGCTTGAGGCGCTGCGCGAGGTTTTCGCTCCGTTCCATGTCTGGAAGATCGGTAAGGTCGAGGCGGGCCTCGATCACACCGCGCTTGAAGGCGAGGCATAGATGTCGACACTAACGCAGGCTGACCTCATCGCCGCGATTCCACAATGCCTGAAGGCCACCAGCCTCGAGCTGGGCAAGAAGTACAACGGCAAGGTGCGCGACACCTTCGACCTCACGCCCGGCGATCCGCATGGACAGCTGCTGCTGATCACCACCGACCGCCAGTCGGGCTTCGACCGCAATCTCGGCGCGATCCCGTACAAGGGCCAGGTGCTCAATCGCACCTCGCTCTGGTGGTTCGAGCAGACGAAGCACATCGCAAAGAACCACGTGATCAGCTCGCCCCATGCGAACGCATTGCTGGCGAAGAAGTGCCGCGTGCTTCCCATTGAGTTTGTCGTGCGTGGCTACCTCACCGGCTCGACCGATACCAGCATCTGGACCAAATACAGCACAGGCGAACGCAGCTTCGGAGACTTGACGCTGCCGGAAGGCATGCGCAAGAACCAGCCGCTGCCGCACGCCATCATCACGCCGACTACCAAGGAAGCCACGCACGACAGGCCCATCACACCCGGAGAAATTCTCGCCGAGAACTGGCTCACGGCGGCGGAATGGGAACACACCTCGAAGACCGCTCTCGAGCTGTTCGCCTTCGGCCAGAAAATCGCCGCCGAGCATGGACTGATCCTCGTCGACACCAAGTACGAGTTCGGCGTTGCGCCCGAAGGAGAGATCCTGCTGATCGACGAAGTGCATACGCCCGATTCCAGCCGCTACTGGATCGCCGAGAGCTATGAGCACCGCGTAGGTGAAGGCCGCGAGCCGGACATGATCGATAAAGAGTTCTTCCGGCTATGGTTTCGCGAACGTTGCGATCCGTACAAAGACGCGGTGTTGCCCACGCCTCCGGATGATCTCATCGCGGAACTCGCGTCACGCTACATCCAGCTCTTCGAACGCATCACGGGCACAAGTTTCGAGCCTGACCTTAGGCCGCTGGAGCCCACGATCCTGGTAGCCCTGAACGGCGCGGCATAACTCTTCGACGGCAATACTTCGAGATCAAAGCAACCGAATCATGAATTTTTCGACATCGAATCAAACGATCCTGATCGTCGGCTCCGGCGCGCGCGAGCACGCCATCGCCGAAGCCCTGGCGCGCTCCGCCTCGCTGCCGAAGTTGATCTGCTTTGGCTCGGCACGCAATCCTGGCATCACACAGTTGTGTTCGGCTTACGCCGTCGGCAGCATGAGTGTTGCCGAGCCGATTGCGACCTTCGCGATGCAGCACGGCGCGACCCTCGCCATCATTGGCCCCGAAGCTCCACTTGCGGTCGGCACAGCGGACGCGTTGTGGGCCGCGGGTGTTCCCACCGTTGGCCCCACGCAGTCGCTCGCCCGCATCGAGAGCTCTAAGTCGTTTACCCGCGACCTGCTCGCGAAGTACGACATCCCCGGGAACCCATTCTTCCGCCGCTTCGAAGCGTTGGCAGATGAAGCCGAGTTGATCGCACTGCTGCAGCAGTACGAACGCCGCCACGTCATCAAAGACGACGGCCTCGCCGGTGGCAAGGGCGTCAAGGTATGCGGCGATCATCTGCACACCCTCGACGACTCCCTCGCCTTCTCCCGCGAGCTGGCAGCCCTTGGCCATCCCTTCGTCATTGAAGAGAAGCTCGAAGGCGAGGAGTTTTCGCTCATCAGCTTCTGCGACGGCCGCACCCTTGCGCACATGCCTGCGGTGCAGGACCACAAGCGCGCCTTCGAGGACGACAAGGGCCCAAACACCGGCGGTATGGGCACCTACAGCGATGCCGATGGTTCGCTGCCCTTTCTCACACCGGCTGACATCGCCGCGGCGCAACGCATCAACGAGCAGGTCGCCGCGGCCCTTGCCGACGAATGCGGCGCGCCGTACCAGGGCATCCTCTACGGCGGCTTCATGGCGACCCGCGATGGCGTGCGCCTGATCGAGTACAACGCCCGCTTCGGCGACCCTGAGTGCCTGAACCTGCTCACCCTGCTTACCAGCGACTTTGCGGAGATCTGCAGGGGCATCGTCGAGCAGACGCTTGCCGGCGTTCCGGTCACGTTCGCTCCCCTCGCCAGCGTGTGCAAGTACGTCGTGCCCGAAGGCTATCCCGACGCTCCACGCAAGGGCGACCAGGTCCGGTTGCCCGAGGAGATCCCCATCAGCGCGCGGCTCTATCTTGGCGCGGTCGACGAAGTGGACGGCGTCCTCGTCAGCACTGGCTCGCGCACCGTCGCGGTGGTCGCCACGGCCGCCACGCTCGCGGCCGCGGAGCTCGTAGCCGAGCAGGTCATCGCAACGATCCCCGGGCCGTTCTTCCATCGGGCGGATATCGGCACCGCGAGGCTCCTCGAAAAGCGCCTGGAACACATGCGCGCCATCCGTCCCTGACGGCTCTCAACAGTTCGCAGCACTGGCCGATAGAAAGCAGGCGCAAGGACGTTGGGTGCGCGTGCGCCGGAACGGCGAAAGGGAACGACGCATGTCCGTAGTCATGTTCAATACGCAGAACTCCCAGCAGATCGGCCTCATTCCGCGAGCCGAGCGCGTCGCTCTCAGAATGCCCATCGTCTTCCTGTCATCCGAAGGCCGGGTGGCGGGCCACTCCGCGGACGTGAGCATCTCGGGGCTCCTCGGCACCTTCCAGCAGCCCCTCGATGTGTGGCTCACCGGACAGCTCTCCATCGTGACTCCGCAGGGCCGCAGCATTCTGATCCGCAGTCGCATCGTGCGCGTCGATGGCTACAGGGCAGCGCTATCGTTCGCGACGCTCTCCGCCCACGAGCGCGCCACGCTTCTGGTCGCTATCGAAGCCGCCGGCGGCTCGGATCAGCTCGTTCTCCCCGGGATGGACCGTGGTCCCCGGTGGACCGGAGATGCCCCGCTGCAACAGGATGAGTACCACCCTCCGATGGCCGTCGGTCTGTAGGAAATCTCTGCAGCAAATCGTCCCTTCACTCCCTACAATGAAGCAGTGAACACGCCGCAAAAGCCGCTGGTCGGCATCATCATGGGCTCCAGGAGCGACTGGCCCACCATGGAGCACGCGTCGAAGCTGTTGGACGAGCTGGACGTGGCGCATGAGGCCGAGGTGGTCTCCGCGCATCGCACCCCCGATAAGATGTTTCGCTACGCCGAGGCCGCGCAGAGCCGCGGCCTGAAGGTCATCATCGCCGGCGCGGGCGGAGCAGCTCATCTGCCGGGCATGGTTGCCGCCAAGACCGCGCTGCCAGTGCTGGGTGTGCCGGTAAAATCGCGCACGCTCAACGGCCTCGATTCGCTGCTCTCCATCGTGCAGATGCCCGGCGGCATCCCTGTCGCGACCTTTGCCATCGGAGAGGCTGGAGCGAAGAATGCGGCACTCTTCGCGGCTGCGATCCTCGCGCTCGAAGATGCGACGCTGGCCACGAAGCTGGCGAAGTTCAGGGCGGATCAGACCGACTCGGTGCTCGAACATCCCGACCCTCGCGTCGCTATGGACCTTCCCGTGGGGAGCGCCAAGGCCTGATGAGCAGCCGTCCTCGCGTTGGAATTCTTGGAGCCGGGCAGCTTGCGCTGATGCTCGCCGAAGCCGCAAAACCCCTCGGCATCGACATCCTCTGTGCAGGCCAGCCCAACGACTGCGCCTCACAGATCGCCCCCGTGCTCAAGGTCGACCTGGAAGACAGCGCGGAAGTTCGTGCCTTCGCCGACAAGGTCGACGTGCTCACGCTGGAGAGCGAGAACGTCGACGCGGCCATCCTCGAAGACCTGCGCAATCTCGCTCCCAATGTACGCGCCGTCCGCATTGCGCAGGACCGCCTCTACGAGAAGGACTTCCTCCGCTCCCAGGGCATCGACACCGCCCCGTATGCTGCCGTCTCCAGCCTGCGCGACCTGCGCACGGCACTCGAGTGGATCGGCGCGCCCAGCATCCTCAAAACCCGCCGTCTCGGCTACGACGGCCGAGGCCAGGTCCGCATTCACCATCCCGACGAGGCAGCCGCCGCGTGGGCGCACACCGGAGGCGCGCCCTGCATCCTCGAAGGCATGGTCGCCTTCGATCGCGAGCTCTCGCTGATTGCCGCCCGCAGCGTCACCAGCGAGATCGCCTTCTACCCGCTCATCCACAACGAGCATCGCGAAGGCATTCTGCGCGTGTCTGTAGCGCCGTGGCTGGACGTCGGCCTCCAGGCGCTCGCGGAAGCCCATTTGAGCAAGCTCCTCACCGCGCTCCAGTACGTCGGCGTGCTCACCGTGGAGTTCTTCGCCGCGGGCCGCGCCCTCATCGCCAACGAGATGGCGCCGCGCGTGCACAACTCCGGGCATTGGACCATCGAGGGCTCCGAGACCTCGCAGTTCGCCAACCACCTGCGCGCCATCGTCGGCCCGGAGGCAGGCTTCGCGCTCGGCGCCACAACGAGCCGCCCCACGGTGATGCTGAACTGCATCGGCGCCATGCCTCCCCTCGAAGAGACCGCCAGGTTTCCCGAGCTCTTCCGGCACGACTACGGCAAGGCCGCCCGCCCCGGCCGCAAAGTAGGCCACCTCACCTGCTTCGCCGAGTACGCAGAGACCATCGCCGAGTGGGAACGCCGCCTGAACCACGGCGAGACCTTCGTCTAGAGCATTTCTCCTGTTGCTAGCTATCCCGGGAGTGGCGTGCAGTGGCGTTTTCATTGGGGAAAACGCCCATCAAGTTCGAGCCTCCAGCTACACCCGCAGGAGAAAGGCTCTAGCACCGTATTTCCTGGATTGCGCGCACGAACGGCAAACGCAACGGCCACAGAGTACGCAAAGCTACGCCACGGATCTCGCTGCGCACCTTTGCGTACTCCGCGTCCTTAGCGTTTGCCGTTTCCTAGCGTCTTCACCGCGAGTGTCCCTTCGCAGCAGCCTTCTTGCGGCCTTCTGCAACAAGCCTCTTCTGCTGCGTCGCAGACAGCATCAGCACATCGCGTGTGCGCTTCGTCAGCTTGGCGTGGACGATGCCATGCGCGTTGGTGAACTCCGCCTGCCACTCGCTCGATCGCAGCAGCTCCCAGCGCTCCGCCGCTACCCAGTGCGCTCGTGCAAGGTACGGCGCGGGACAGAAGCCTTCTATCTCGACCAGCTCCGCGAATCGCTCCGGCCCGGCCGCAAAGCTGATCGCTCCATGAGCGTCGGCACTCAGGTTGATCAGCGCGAACATCTTCCCGCCAATCGCCTTATCGCCCACCCAGAAGACCAGGTTGTCGCCCCACTGCATCGTCTCGGCGACGTGCGGCAGCTTCAGCAGCATCGCGCGTGCGCGTTCCACATCCATGGCAAAAGTATGGGAAAAGCAATCGCAAGTGGCAAGTGCGAAGTAGAAAGCGACAAGACCCACTTGGCCCTCGTCCCTTGACCCTCATCACTTGTCCCTGGCTCTTACGGCCGCTCCAGACTCACCGGCCCGCGGGCCCTGTAGACCTCGACCTCTTCGCCCAGCTGCGTCATCACGATCTCGCCCGACTCGACCATGTCCTGCGCGGCCTCGCGGACGTACGGCATCAGGGGCTCCCAGTCGCCGCGTTTGCTCGAGCCTGCGGCGGCGCGGGCAGCGTCTCGCGGGCAGATTCCGTCTTCGTCACCCCGCGCGCCGAGTAGCGTGCGTATGGTTTCCTTCAGTTGCTGACCGCTGTCACTCACGTTGGTTCGGGACCTCCGGCAGACGTGCCGTCGCGGGTTCTCTATACTTTGGAGGGAACCATGTCCGAGAACCCAGCCACAATCCCACATTCGTCTACCCCATTCCCCTTCGCTCCGGTCGCCGACCAGCTCGACCTGATCACCAAGGGCGCGGCCGAACTCATCCCTGCCGCCGATTCCGGTGCTCCCGACGCTCTTCCCTCCAGGCTCGAAGCCTCGCGCAAGACCGGTGTGCCCCTCCGCATCAAGGCTGGCTTCGACCCCACCGCGCCCGACCTGCACCTGGGCCATACCGTGCTGATGCGCAAGCTGCGCCACTTCCAGCAGCTCGGCCACACGGTCATCTTCCTCATCGGCGACGCAACCGCCCTCATCGGCGACCCCACCGGCAAGGACGTCACCCGCAAGCCGCTGACCCGCGAAGAGATCCTGCAGAACGCCGCCACCTACCAGCAGCAGGTCTTCAAGATCCTGGACAGAGACAAGACCGAGGTCCGCTGGAACTCCGAGTGGCTGGACAAGCTCGGCTTCGAAGGCATGATCCGCCTCGCCGCCAAGGCCACCGTCTCGCAGATGCTGGAGCGCGAGCACTTCCACAAGCGCTTCCAGGCCGAGCAGCCCATCAGCGTCCACGAGCTGCTCTACCCCATGGTCCAGGGCTACGACTCGGTGATGCTGAAATGCGACGTCGAACTCGGCGGCACCGACCAGAAGTTCAACCTCATGCGCGGCCGCGACCTCCAGCGCGACGCCGGCCAGAAGCCCCAGATCGTCCTCATGACGCCCATCCTCGAAGGTCTGGACGGCGTGCAGAAGATGTCCAAGTCGCTCGGCAACGCCATCGGCATCAACGAGCCCGCCAGCGAGATGTACGGCAAGCTCATGAGCATCAACGACGAGCTGATGTGGAAGTACTGGGTCTTCCTCACGGACCTCAAGCAATCCGAGATCGACGCCATGCAGGCCGAGGTAGCCAGCGGCGCCCTGCACCCCATGCAGGCCAAGAAGAACCTCGCCTACGCGATCACGAAAGACTTCCACTCGGCCGCAGAGGCCGATGCCGCCGCCGAAGGCTGGACGATGATGTTCCAGCAGAAGGGCGTAAGCGAGGATGTACCGGAAGTCAGCATCGGAAGACATCATGCTCGATCCAACTTCACGACGGACGGAATCAACACCATGCCCGTCGATCAGCAACCGTTCCACCTACCGACGCTGCTGGTTCTGGCTGGACTAGCCAGCTCGAAGGGCGAAGCTCAACGGAAGCTCAAAGAAAACGCCGTGAGCGTGAATGGCGAGAAAACCTCCGCCACGACTGCCACACAAGAGACTCTAGGCGAAGCCCCCAACCTCCGCCTCGGCAAGCGCAGCGTAAGAGTGCGCTGGGAGTAGGCAACATCTCCTTCGTGCTCTCGCAGCGGCTTTGGCTTCGGGCTGCGGCGGCCGCTTTGGCTTTGTCAGGGCGGGGCTTCAGCCCCGCCATTGGGGACGCCCTATAAAAGGGGCTTTAGCCCCTGAGGTTCCGGGGCCAGCTCCAACGTGCAGCTGGCTCCATCGAAGCGCCGCTTGCCTTCTCCCAGGCTCGCTGCATTCTTGCGGATGTATTCAATGTGGGCCACGTAATCCTCATGGTCTCGGATGCGATGGTCGGAAAACCCCGGCTGCCAGATATCGCCCTTCCACTCAAAGGCTCGCTTCGCGTTGAACGAGAAGCCTCCCTTGATGAGTTGAACGACCCGCTCCAGCGCGACGTGAGGACTCAGGAGGAGATGCGCATGATCGGGCATGATCACGAAGTCATGTAGATCGAACTCCACCCGATGGCGCTCAATCTGGTTGAGTAGAAGAATCGCCCAGCGCTCGTGACGAAAGAAGCATTGCCGCTGAGCCGTCACGAAGGTCACAAAGTACGTTGGCTCGGCTTGCCGAAACGGTTCTCTGCGCGGCGGCATGCGGTTCCTCAGGGGCTAAAGCCCCTCTCATCTTAGGGCTGTTCAGTCTCATGACATGCTTTAAGGGTTGTTATCAGGACATCCTTTACAGGTCGAGTTTGATCTGGGGGTGTTGGGATGCCGTGGAGGCAAGTTGGGGTGCTGGAGCAGCGTGCGGAGTTTGTGATTCGGTTTAAGGGTGGAGA
>NZ_JBMHYI010000056.1:0-25369 GCF_058498515.1 Bryocella sp. | reverse complement strand
TTGCCTCCACGGCATCCCAACACCCCCAGATCAAACTCGACCTGTAAAGGATGTCCTGATAACAACCCGTAAAGCATGTCATGAGACTGAACAATGGAGCCGTGAAAGGATGGGCCACCCGAGATTAGTGGGCGTAGCGCTTCATCTCTTCGCCGGTCATGAGGAAGGCTCCGACGCCGTAGACGTAGCTGGAGGTTTCGGTGAAGGCACCGGGGGCGGCGCCGATGGGCTGGATGCAGCCAAGCCGGCCGTCGGCGTAGACGTGCTGGAGCATGCCGGCCCAGGCCTTCTCGATGACGGGGCCGTAGGTTTTGCGATCGAGCAGGCCGTTGTTGACTCCCCAGACGAGGCCGTAGGTGAAGAAGGCGGAGCCAGAGATCTCGGGTAGGGGGTAGTGCGTGGGATCGAGCAGGCTGGGCTTCCAGAGGCCGTCGGGCTGCTGGAGCTGGGCGATGCGGGCGGCCATGTCCTTGAAGAGGGCTTCGTACTTGGGGCGGAGCGGATCGTTCTTTGGCATGGCCTTGAGAACGTTGGCGGTACCGGCGAGTACCCAACCATTGCCGCGGGTCCAGTAGATGTTTTCGCCGTTGGCTTCGTGCTTGCCGAAGTAGGTGGCGTCGCGGTAGAAGAGCTTCTGCTTGGGGTCGTAGAGGTGGTTCTGGGTGAGCGACCACTCGCGGTCCATGGCGTCGATGTATTTGTGATCGCCGGTGATGACGGACATCTTGACGAGGCCGGCGGGCGCCATGAAGAGAGCATCGCACCACCACCAAAGGTCCTTGTCGA
Source organism: Bryocella sp. (assembly GCF_058498515.1). Lineage (NCBI taxonomy): Bacteria > Pseudomonadati > Acidobacteriota > Terriglobia > Terriglobales > Acidobacteriaceae > Bryocella > Bryocella sp. The sequence continues at coordinate 24,583 of NZ_JBMHYI010000056.1, read as the reverse complement.
GGCTGTCGCGATAGTCGACGAGGCGGTCGAAGGTGGCGCGGGTGTCGGCGATGCGGGCGGGGTCTTTCTTCTCGAGGTAGAGCTTCTCGTAGGACTGGGCGATGGCTTCATCGTCGGCGTGGAGGTTGCGGTTGGCCCAGAGCTTCCACTGGAAGGCTTCGGACTGCGCGAGGACGACGTCGTGGTACTTCTTGTCGCCGGTAGCGTCACTGGCGGCGAGCAGGCCGAGGTAGAGCGGGGCGTAGGTCCAGTCCTGATTGAACTTGCCCTTCGCGTCCGTGAGCTGCCAGTCGGCGACGAGGCGGATGGCCTTCTCGATGTCCTTCTTTTTGATGGCGGGCGAGAGCTTCGCCATGCCGCTGGTATCGGGCGCGGAGTTGCCTGCGGCGGCGTTGATGTCGATGGAGGGTATCGGTTTTGCAGGGGCAGGCGCCTGGGCGAGGGTTGCGGACGTCCAGCAGAGGCAGCATGACGCTGCCAGGATCCATGAGGTGCGGCTATGAAGCATTCAATCCTCCAGCAAGAGTGAGAAACGCAGGAGGGATGCCCTGCGCTGAAACGGAGATGACGGCGGTGCTTGCCGTTTCGACGCTGATGCGCGCGTGCCCATTGTAAAGTTGCACGACGCGTGAGCCGGTTGGCGTGCCGAGGTTGTCGAGTAACTTTCCATTCCCGGCGAGGGCGAAGCGAACCTGGGCGCGGGAGTCGAGACAGCGGATGCCGGAGGTGTCGAGGAGCTCGGCTTCGACGGTGTGCTGGTTGGCACCGGCATGCACGAGCGTGAGCGCGAGCTTTGAGGGCTTGGTCCACTGACGGGTCTCGTAGCGGAAGCTGATTATGTCGGTGAGCTGCTGGCCTTCGGGGGTGTGGGCGATGGCGCGGAGGTCATTGTCGCCTTCGCGGAAGGTGGCGTTCCAGCGCAAGCCGGCGCAGGGGAAGTCGTTGGGGTCGCGTCTGCGTTTGCCTGCGGAGACGCCGTTGACGAAGAGCTCGACCTCGGGGCAGTTGGAGTAGACGCGGACGAGACGGGACTGGCCTTCCGATCCCCAGCGGACGGGCCAGTTGCGGCCGAAGAGGCGGAGCATGGGTTTGGTCGACCACCAGGACTGGAAGACGAAGTAGCCTTCCTTGGGCTGCATGTCGCGGGTGAGGAGGCCCTTCTGGTTGACGCGGGGCACGGGATTTTCGATGCGGAGGGGTGTGGTGAAGTCCTTGAAGACCCATTGCAGCGCGCCGGTGAGCCAGGGCGTGGCGTCGATGGTCTTGAGGTACCACTCGAAGAGATCGCAGGCGTAGGTCTCGGTCCAGGAGCCGTCTTTGGAGACGCGGGCGTCGCCACCGGTGGGTTTGTAGTCGAGGCCCTTCTCGGCCGGATTGGCGCTGGACGCGACGCGGGTGATGGCGGGGTCGGGCTCTTCGGCGAAGCGGCCGGCGTGGGAGTCGGCTCCCCACTCGACATGGAGGAGATGCGGGACGGTGTTGCGGGCCTTCTCGAGCGCGGGGCCGTAGTCAGTGTAGACGCCGGAGTACCAACCGGCCCAGATAGAGGGGGAGTAGACGTCGGGGATGTCTTTGACGAAGTCCGCGCGGCGATAGCCGGTCATGCGCGTGGGGTCCTGGGCGTGGGCGAGATCGCGCAGCTCGGACATGTAGCGGCGGATGGCTTCGTGGTCGGTGATGTTGATCTCGGTTGGCCAGTCGTCTTCGTTGCCGAGGCCCCAGATGAGCACGCTGGGGTGGTTGCGATGCTGGTCGATGAGGGTGTGGAGGAGCTGCTTGCCGAGGTTGATGAACTTCTCGGAGACGATGCCGCTGCGGCACCAGCAGAGCTCTTCCCAGACGAAGAGGCCGAGCTCATCGCAGAGGTCGAGGACGAGGGCGCGCTGCTGGTAGTGGCCGAGGCGCACGATGTTCGCGCCCATGTCCTTGATGAGGCGCATCTCTTCGCGGATGAGCTCGGCGGGCATCGCGGAGGCGAAGCCTGCGTGGTCTTCGTGACGCTGCGTGCCTTTGAGCAGCAGGCGCTGGCCGTTGAGGAAGAACGGACCGTGGTCTTCCCAACGAGTGTGGCGGATGCCGAAGCGATGGGAGGTCGAGGTGGTACCGGATGGCGCGTTGAGGGTGACATCGCAGCGGTAGAGGTTGGGCTCGTCGGGGGACCAGAGCTTTGGGTCTTTGATGGTGGTGTGGGCGAGTTCTATCTCGCCTTGCCATGCGGAGCGCGTGAGGTGCTGCGTGTGGACGGGGCGGCCAGAGGGATCGAAGAGAGTGATGGTGAGGGAGATGGAGTCTATTGTTGGTTGCGGAGCGTAGAGGCGGCCGGTGACGGAGATAGTTGCGGGCTTGTGGGACTCGAAGTCGATGTGGGTGTGGACGGCCTCGAACGAGACGGGAGGGAGATATACGAGGTGCACAGGGCGATAGAGGCCACCGTAGAGCGTGAAGTCGCTCTGGTCGGAGGGCATGCGCTCGATGTTGCGGCCGTTGTCGCAGAGGATGGCGAGTTGCAGCGGCTCGTTGGGTTCGTTGGGCTTGAGGGCTCGGCAGTGGTCGGTGAGATCGACCATCCACTCGTCGTAGCCGCCGATGTGCTCGGCGACTCTGGTGCCTGCGAGCCAGACTTCGGCCTGCTGGCCTGCGCCTTCGATGTGGAGGAGCGTGCGGCCATTGAGGTAGGGGTTGGAGACAGCGAGCTTGGTGCGGTACCAGCCGTGGCCGCGATAGGCGGGCGTGTCGGGATCGCAGGCGTCGTAGTGATTGAAGCAATGCGGGAGAGTGACGTTCTCCCAGGTGACGAGTTCTTCGCTGTGCCAGACCTGCTGACGGCCATCGAGGGGGCCGCGATAGAACTCCCAGCCGGAGTCGAGTGTGCGGTGGTTGGCCTCATTGCTTTGCGCCTGTTGCGCGGAGGCGAGCGGCGCCATGGGGAACGCGGCGAGTGCGGCTACGGAGGCGCTGCTCTTGAGGAAGGATCGGCGATTCATTGGTGCGGTACTCCGGGGGAAGACAGTAAACAGTAAAGAGTCGACAGTGGAGAAGCGAAGAGAGCCTGGCGCGATTGAAAGACAAGCGTTTTATCCGGGGGAATGCGCGATCCGGCGGTAAAGTTGGAAGAGACAACAAAGGCCGGGCAGCGGAAGGATATCGCATCCGACATAGCACTTGGAACCGATTCTTTCGAGCGCTGCGGGAGGCTTGACGGGGTATGGATTCGAGGCCGAGACTACGCACGATGCAACGTCGGAAATTCATGGCAGGAAGTCTTGCAGCGGCAGTTGGTGCTGGCTTTGGTAGGCCACTCGGGGCGTATGGAGGTGGCGCCAACGGGGCGCTGGTGGATGTGGCGGCGATCGATCGCGGGCGTGTGCTGAAGGCCGCGGAGCGATATCTTCGTGAGCAGCCACAGACGTTGACGACGGTGCGATCGGCGCGGAGTACCGGTGGGCTACATGACTACTTTTCCGAGGGCGACTACTGGTGGCCGGATGCGAAGAATCCTGAGGGACCGTATGTGCGGCGTGATGGGTACTCCAACCCTGAGAACTTCAATGCGCATCGCGAGCTGTTGATCCGGTTGAGTGTGCAGATGCCGGCGCTGACCGCGGCTTATGTGCTGACGAAGAAGCGGGTCTACGCGGAGCATGCGGCGGCGCATCTGCGGGCGTGGTTCGTGACGCCGGCGACGCGGATGAACGCGAACCTGGAGCATGCGCAGGCGATTCATGGCGTGACGCCGGGGCGTGGGGTGGGGATTATCGACACGCTGCACCTGGTGGAGGTGGCGCGAGCGGCGATGTGGCTGGAGGGTTCGGGGGTGCTCAGCGTCGCGGAGCTTGCGGCTGTCCATGCGTGGTTTCGTGAGTACCTTGCGTGGATGGCGGAGTCGAAGAACGGGCAGGAAGAGCGCGACGCGAAGAACAACCATGGGACGTGCTGGGTGGCGCAGTATGCGGCGTTCGCCGCGTTGGTGCGTGATGAAGAGAAGAGGGCGTGGTCTCGGGAACGGTTCCGGACGCACCTTGTGCCGGAACAGGTTGCGGTCGATGGGCGGTTGCCGCTGGAGCTTGCGCGGACGAAGCCTTACAGTTACTCGATCTTCAACATGGATGTGCTGGCGGTGGTTTGTCAGATTCTGAGCGAAGGGGAGCGTAGCGCGGACGAGCTGTGGCGCTTCGCGACGGCGGACGGGCGCGGTATCGCGAAGGTGGTGGCGTTCCTGGAGCCGTTTCTCCGCGACAAGAGTACGTGGCCATTTGCGAAGGATGTGGAGTACTTCGACGATCTGCCGGTGCGGCAGCCGAGTTTGTTGTTCGCAGGATTGGCTTATGGGGATCGGAGTTATGTCGAGCTATGGCGCAGGCTGAATCCGGACCCGACGGTGGCGGAGATCATTCGGAATTTTCCGGTGCGTCAGCCGGTTTTGTGGGTGTCGCGGCGAGCTGAGGGTTTGAAGCTGTAGAGGTGCGAGGTCTCCAGGAGGGACGAGGTGCGAGGGCCGGCGGGGCTCGGGAGTTCTGTTGAGCGATGAGGCAAGCAGCTACGAGCGACGAGGCGGGCGTGTTGAGGACTGAAGCTGTAGAGGTGCGAGGTGTTCAGGAAGGGCGAGTTGCGAGGGCCGGCTGGGCTTGGGAGTTTTGTTGAGCGATGAGGTAAGCAGCTACGAGCGACGGGGCGGGCGTGGTGAGGACCGAAGCTGTAGAGGTGCGAGGTGTTCAGGAAGGGCGAGTTGCGAGGGCCGGCTGGGCTTGGGAGTTCTGTTGAGCGATGAGGTAAGCAGCTACGAGCGACGGGGCGGGCGTGGTGAGGACTGAAGCTGTAGAGGTGCGAGGTGTTCAGGAAGGGCGAGGTGCGAGGGCCGCTGGGCTTTGGAGTTTTGTTGAGCGATGAGGTAAGCAGCTACGAGCGACGAGGCGGGTCGCTTTGGCCTATTTGCTTTTGCTGGCGCTGCTCTTGGTTAGCTGACGGCTCCGGCGGTGAGGACCAGGGCTACGGCGCCGCGCAGGCGGGCGAGGTTGCCGTCGTAGGCGGGGCGGAGCGTGGTGGTGGCGCGGAGTAAGTCCTTGCGCATCGTGGAGTCGATGATGGGACCGACGCGGTGCCAGACCGAGGTGATGTCGCCGACGATGACGACCTCGCGCGGGGCGAGTGCGGCGACGATGACCCGGAGGCCTTTGCCGAGATTGGTGGCCATGCGCTCGAGCGCGGCGGCTGCGTGTTTGTCGCCAGACTGAGTGAGCGCGAGCAGTGCGGGGAAGGATGCGATGGGCGAGCCGCTGCCTGCGGTGTAATCGCGCATGGCGGCGCGGTTGGAGGCGAGCATCTCCCAGCAGCCGTGACTGCCACAGCCGCACAGGGGGCCATCGGGCATGAGCTGCACGTGGCCGAACTCGCCGGCCATGCCGTGCTCTCCGCGGAGGAGCTGGCCGTTGGCGAGGATGCCGGTGCCGATGCCTTCGGAGACGTTGAGGGCGACGATGTCGTGGTTGGTTTCGGTGCCTCCGAACCAGACTTCGCCGAGGACGCAGGCGTTGGCGACGTTGTCGATTTCGACGCGCAGGCCGGTGGCGGCGATGAAGCGTTTGCGCAGGTCGCCGATGGGGAAGTGCAGGTTGGGCGCGAAGATGGGCTTATCGGTCTGCGGGTCAGTGCGGCCGGGAAGGCAGATGCCGATGCCGTCGAAGACCTTGTCCTTGTTTTCGGCGATGGTGCGCTTGACGGCGGTGACCATGGCGCTGACGGAACGGCTGTCGGTGGGGATGTTGATGAGCTTCTGCTCAACGACCTTGCCGCAGAGGTCGGAGATGGCGAGGGTGGCTTGCTCGGGATGGATGTCGAGTGCAAGGATGGCGCGCTGCGGGTTGATCTGGAGGTATGTGGGGCGGCGGCCGCGGGGCAGGCGGCCGGTGGAGCCTTCGAGGACGAGGCGCTCGGCGATGAGCTCTTCGATGATGAGCGAGATGGTGCTGCGCTGCAGGCCGGAGACGCGGGCGAGGTCGGCGCGCGAGATGGGTTGCTGCTTGCGAAGGATGTTGAGCACCAGGCTGCGATTGATCTCGCGTGGCGTGCGGTTGGTCGCGGTCTTCTGGTGCATCGGGAGCGAGGAGGAATACATGAGGCTGTCTGAACAGGGGACCGGAAAAACCAACGCTTTCGAATCAGGTGGATTGTACTGTACCGCGCTGCTTTCCTTGGCAGCGCGGTTTGCGAGGAGCTACATTGCGGGCGGAGCGTTGGGCAGGAGCGCATGGATGTAGCCTTCGTTCGCGGTGCTGTGCGCGAACTGGATGTTGTGCAGGAGCTCGTCCATGGCAGCGTCGATGAGCTCCTGCGGCGGGCGGCTGGTGATGCGCTGCTTGGAGCCGGCGTCGCCGCCGGTGTGCACGAGCTTGGCGTAAGCGATGATCTGGTCCCAGCCTTTGGGCGAAGCGAAGGTTATGGGGGATGAGGTGGACTGCATCTTCTTGTAGGGCCAGAAGGCCCAGCCTATGGAGTTGGCTTCGAGCAGTGTGCGGAAACGGGCGACCCACTCATCGGTGTTCTCGCCGGACTCGCCGAGCCAGACGGGCACGTTGTACTTTTCGCGGAAGGCGATCCACGGGGTTAGCTTGTCCTGATTGACGCCGGCGTTGTAGGTGTGGGTCTGGTAGATGATGTTGGGGTCGAACGGAGGGCCGAAGACGCTGAGGTCACCGTCCCACTCCGCGCCACCGAGGACGAGGGTGTGGTGGGTATCGACTTTGCGGATGGCGGCGGAGATGCGCTTGTAGAGCGGCTCGAGCAGGGGATGGAAACGATCGTAGCCCTGCCAGTTGGGGATGGGCTCGTTGAGCAGATCGTAGCCGAGGACGGTGCGGTCGCGGCTGTAGCGGCGGGCGATGCGCGCCCAGAGGTCGATGGTCTTCTGCTGCATGCCGAGATCGAGGAAGAGCCAGGGATAGCCGTGGCCGTCGTCGATGTTGTAGCCGGTCTGGCCGCCTTCGGCGGCGTGCAGATCGATCATGACGTAGAGGCCCTCGGCGCGGCACCAGCCGAGGAGGCGATCGAGCAACTGGAAGCCTTCGGCGTCGTCGGTCTGGAAGAGCTCCCAGTGAATGGGCACGCGGACCATGTTGAAGCCCTGGGCGCGGATGAAGTGGATGTCGGCCTGGGTGATGTAGTTCTGACGCCAGGTGTGCCAGAAGGCTTCGGCGCGAGTCGGGCCGATGAGCTCGGTGACGAAGGCGTGGATCTCCTTCGGCGATGCTGGGCCTCCGTCAAGACGCCACATGTAGCCTTCGGGGACGAGCCAGTTGCCGAGGTTGGTGCCCTTGAGCTTGAGTGGATGACCATCGCCATCGAGGACGTCAGTGCCGTGGGTGTGGACGTACTGGGCGTTGGCGGCAAGTGGGGTAAGGAGAAGAAGCGACGCCAGGATGAAGCTCAGCCAGTGGCGATTGAAAGCAAAACTCGACAACGTCATTCGGCCCTCGAAGGTTGGCAGCATGGTGGCGAAGAGAACAGTTGGATCATCGTTGGTCTCGCGAGGGCTGCCGCTCTGAAGTTAGTGCCCGTGAGAGGATGATGCCCGGCAAAAAAAGGCGGTGGGAGACGTGGGCACAGGCAGTGATGCTTGTCCTCACGCTCCCACCGCCGAGGCAGTTAGAAGAAGAAGCGGCCCGAGACCTGCAGCTTCCTGTTGGGTTGGGTTCCTGTGATCTGGCCGAAGCTGCTGCTGTTGGAGAAGTTCGCGACGGTCGAATTTGGGGCCGTGGTGACCGAGAGCGACGTATTCGGCTGCTGGAAGTTGGTGTGGTTGATGACGTTGAAGGCGTCAACGCGGAGCTGGAAGTTCAGCGCGCGCCAGATGCTGAAGTCTTTCGAAACGGAGGCATCGAAGTCGACTTCACCTGGGGCGCGATTGGAGTCGCGGGGGACATTGCCGAAGCCGGTACTGACGATTCGGGTACGCGTGCCGTTGATGGTGGAGTACACGGGGCCGGAGGGAGTGAGGGCGAAGTTCAGATCCGTGGTGGGCGTGTCGAAGTATTGCAGGGCAGCGCCATTCAGGGTCGGATGGGCCAGCTTCAGGTGCGATGTGTCGCCGTTGGGACGCTGCTGCGAGACGTTGGAGATCTCGTTGCTCTGCGTGATGTTGACGGGCAGCCCCGTGTGTCCGACGAAGACAGGCGAGATGTGCCAGCCCTTCAGCCACCAGGCACCACCCGTGGTGTAGATCATGGCGATGTTGAGGCTGTTCTTCACGTCGATGTTGCCGACGGTGAAGTCCTTGGCACGCGACGGACCGTCCGCGGTGTATTGGGCGTTGGCTGTGCCAAAGGGAGCGGAGAAGTTATAGACGGTCGAGCCATCATCCATGCTCTTGGCGTAGGTGTAGTTGGAGAGGACGGCGAGGCGCCTGGAGAAGTCGCGGCGAACCGTGACCTGGAGAGCGTTGTAGTTGGAGTTGCCGACGTGGTCGACGACGGACCAGCTCTTCAGGGTGGGGAAGGGCTGGGCGTCCTGCGTGGCCTTCTGATTGTTGGCCAACGTGACGTTATCGACGCTGCTGAGTGGGACGATGTTGGCGGGCACGACATAGGGAAGATGTACCGCATGGTTGCCGACGTAGTTCACTTCGAGAGTGAGGGCAAGTGGCAGGGAGCGCTGGAATCCGAAGTTCCATTGCTCGACGACGGGCATCTTGGCCATCTCGTTGAACTCGATGCCGCTGATGCCATAGGGCGACGAGTCGGTTGAGCTGAGGAAGACCGGCGACAGGCGCGGATCGGTGGTGACGACTGCGGGCGACAGCGGAAGGCCTTGGGACAGGACGAAGGGCTGCGGGACTGCGGTGCCAAGGTTGTTGTATTGGATGTTGTTGTCGAAGCCGGGGAAGGCGATCTGGCCACCGAGGTTCTGGAAGATGGTTCCGAAGAAGGTTCCGAAGGCGGCGCGGATGACGGTCTTGCTATCGACGCTGTAGGCGAGGCCGATGCGAGGCGAGAAGTCGTTCTTCGGGGTGTTGATGTGAAGCGATGAGCTCGCATTGAGGCCCGCCGCCAGCATTTGACCCGTGGCGGGATCGAAGCGGCTATAGATGTTGTGCGCGATGGTGAGCGGCGACTCGTACTCCCAGCGGATGCCGAGGTTGAGAGTGAGCTTCGGCGTCACCTTCCAGTCGTCCTGACCGAAGATGCCGAGGTTCCAGTTGCGGCGGCCGGTTGGTGGCATGGGCTGTTCGTAGCTTCCGGTCTTGATCTTGCCCAGAAGGAAGTCAGCGAGGCCCGTGGTCGCGGTTCCGCCGTTGCCCTGGTTCGTAATGGAGCCATCGAAGCTCAGGGTGCCTTCGGGGCTGGATGCGGGGTTGTAGGAGTTGAACTCGTTCTTGCGGAGCGAGGCGCCGAGCTTGAAGGTGTGCGGTCCCCAGGTCTTGGTGACGGCTCCGAACGGGGTGTACGTGTTGGTGATGTTGATCTGGTTGGTGTTGGAGTCCGCGCCGAGGTTGCTGAAACCGGGCGAGGTGAGTTCCGGCACCTGATCCAGAGGCAGTGAGGCGATGCCTAGCGTCGTAGCAGCACTCAGACCGGTTCCCGGAGGGTTGCGGAAGACAGCATTGCGGAAGAAGCCCATGTTGAGGTCCATAACCAGGGTGGGCGCCCAAATGCGGGTGTACTCCACGGAAGGCAACCATGCATTGCTGCAGGAGCAGTCCCAAGTGGTGTTGAAGAGGGCGTGCTTGAAGTCCAGCGTCTGTCCCTGGGCATTCTGGTTATAGTTCACCGCATTCGGCTGGGTGCTGGTGTAGCGGTAGAGATTGACGCTGAGACGGTCCTTGGATGTGAGTTGCTCATCGACACGAGCTTCGAGGCGGAGCGCATTCTGAGTCGTGTTCTGCTGAGTGGTCCAGTTGTTGGTGTAGCGGTTGTTGGTCGGATCGAACGTCCCAGTGGTGTTGGGCAGCGGCACGAGTGCAAGGATCTTGGCCGCGGCAGGATCGATTGGGCCGACCTGGTTGTTGGTGAACTTCTGGGAGTTCGTTCCAGTGGGCTGATAGACGTAGATTGGAGCGGCTTTACCGTTGGAGGTGGTTGCCAACAGGGCATTGGAGAGATCGCCACCGCGCTGCGCCGCCGTAGGAACGGTGTCCGTAAAGGTGCCAGTGTTGGGCTGGATGGTGTAGTCGTAGTTCACGAAGAAGAAGGTTTTGTCGCGGCCATGGTAGACCTTGGGAATCCACACGGGACCGCCGATCGAGCCGCCGACCTGGAAATAGCGATCTCGTCCACGGGGGGTGGGGAGGCCGGTCGTGGTGTTGATCTTTAGCTTGTTGAAGTAGGAGTTGGCGTCGAAGTCCTCATTGCGCATGAGGTAGTACGCGTTGCCGTGGAAATGGTTGGTGCCGGAGTTGGTATTCGCGGAGAGCACAGCGCCGGCGGTGCGGCCGTATTCGGCCGGTGCGTTGGTGGAGAGAACGCGGAAAGAGTCGATACCGTCTGGAGACGGCAGCGTCACAGCAGTGCCCGTCGAGGCGACAATGATCGACACGCCATTGAGCAGCATCTCCGAGTTTAGGGTGCGGCTACCATTGATGGAAAGCTGCGAGGTGTTGGGATTGTCGGCCGCGCCACCGTGGGTCACACCGGGAATGAAGGCGAGCAGGTTTTCGGGTGACCGGTTGAGCAGCGGAAGATTCTGGACGTCGGCCGGAGTGATGAGGGTGGAGATCTCGGAGGTGGAGCGATCGAGCTCTTCGCCGTGGGTGGTGACGGTGACGACGTCACTCACGGCGCCCACTTCCATCGAGATATTGATGGAGGCGACCTCGGCGACGGTGGCCTGCAGATTGTCGGTGATCGACTCCTTGAAGCCGGTGACGTCCACCGTCACCTTGTAGGTTCCGGGGATGACCTGCGGCGCGACGAAGGCGCCGGCCGAGTCCGACACGCCGTTGAAGACCGTTACGCCGGTGTTCTTGTTGACGATGACGACCTTGGCTCCGGGGAGGGAGGCGCCAGCGGGGTCTAGGACCTGGCCGCGGATGGTTGCGTTGGTGTTCTGGGCGAGCGCGGAGCTGGGGCCCAGGAGCTGCGAAGCGACGACGAAGCCGCCGAGGGCAAGGCTGCCTGCGGTCAGCGGAACGCCGAGCATGCGCACAGCGCGATGCCACGTTCTGATGGCGATGGATGAAGAGATCACTGCTTTCCTCCGAGAAACGCACCGCACGTATGCGGCGCCAGTTTGCCATGAATCGGGTTGGCTTTTGGTGCTCAAAAAAAACGGCCGAGGCGATTCCTTCGGTATCCCTGAAGACAATCGCTTTACTTCGATCCGAAGCGTCCTCCATAGAAACGCAGGATGGCAAGAGTTGTCAACGATAATCCGAAGTTTGGACAAAATACGCAAGTGCTAGTCAAACGTTAGTCTTGTCCGTTTGAGGATGCTAACCGCCCAGAAAGAGTTGAAGCTTTCCAGCTATTTCGAGGGGGATGCTCTCTTGAGCAGCTCGGCGGCGCGTTGCGTAACGGCTGGAACGCCGGACTGTTGGGCTCGCTGGAGCCAGGGGAGGGCGCTGCGGAAATCGCCCATGTCGATGTAGGTCTCGGCGATGTCGAGCTGGGCGGGGGCGAAGGTGGGGTCGGCGTGGACCGCGGCCTGGAAGGCGGCGAGGGCCTGTGCGGTCTTGCCTTGCATGAGGGCGAGCTGGCCGGAGAGGTCGAGAGCGCGGGGTGAGTTGGGCTTGAGCTTGAGGGCGATGCGGACTTGTTCGGCTGCGTGGGCGGGGTTGTGGGAGCCAAGGAGAAGGATGGCGTAGTCGAGGTGCGGCTCGGGGTCTTGTGGCTCCAGGTGGATTGCCTGCTGGAGCTGGAAGACGGCCTCGGCGGGCTGATTTTGGGTGTTGAGAAGACGGGCGAGGTTGGCTCGAGCGCCGGCGTCGTAGGGGTTGACGGCGATGGCCTGGCGGAGCGCGGTTTCGGCCTCCTGGGATTGGTTGCTTTGGGCAAGAAGTGAGCCCAGGTTGTTGAGGGCGTCGGCGTAGTCGGGACGGATGGCGAGGGCTTTGCGGAGGTCGGCGATGGAGCTCGTGGTGTCGCTGATTTGGGCTTCGATCTGGGCTCGCTCGTAGAGGAGGAACTCGTTGGTGGGGTCGCTCTCGATGGCGCGCGTGAGGACGGTGAGGGCTTGGGCGGTGTTGTTGGAGGAGGCCAGAGCGACTCCGAGCCTGCGGGCGGCTCGGGAGGACTGCGGGTCGAGATCGAGGGCCTTGCGGTAGGAGGAGATGGCGGCTTCGAGCTGGCCGGTGTGGCGCTGGGCGTCGCCGAGTTCGACGTAGAAGCTGGGCTCTCGCGGGTGCTGTTCGTCGAGCAGCCTGGCGAGCTGTGGGGCGGCGGCGTTGTTGCTGCTGTCGATGACTTGCGCGACGGCGTTGTAGAGGGCGTCGTCGGGGCGTGGGGCTTCGACCTCGAGGAGATAGCGGAGGACGGGGCCGTTGTAGCGCGAGGTGGCTTCCTGGCGCGGAGCGAGCGCTTGCGCGGGGGATGGGGCGACGCGCTGGATGAGGTGATCAGTGATCGCGGCGTGGATGACGTCCTCGGTGCGGCGCTGGGGCATGTGGCAGCTGACGCATTGCTGCGAGTTGGTGTGTTTGTTCGTGGCGACCAGCTGCTTGAGTTGTGCGGCGTGGCAGTTGAGGCAGATGTTGGCGAAGTATTGAGCGCTCTGCGGACCTTTGTGGAGGTCGTGGGGGTTGTGGCAGAGCTTGCAGGTGAGAGCGCCTTTGGTGGCGAGGTAGCACTTGGATTGGCGGAGGCGGTAGGCGGCGTTGACGATCTCTAGGTTGTCGGTGCGGCCATGCGCGGGGTCGCGGGTGAAGTAGGCGTTGAAGGCGCTCAGCGGCTGGTTGGGGTCGTAGCCGAAGGGCTGCTGGTCGTAGTGGCGGATGCGGTCGGGGAGCAGCGTGCTGGTGGTCTCGAGATGACATTGCTCGCAGACTTCCATCTGGCGCTCGTTGGAGAGGTGCGCGGGATTGAGGATGGTGGCTTGGACCTTCGCGGCGTCGGGCTTGCGGACTTCGGCGGCTTGCACGTGCGCCGCTCCGGGACCGTGGCAGCGCTGGCAGTCGATGCCCATGGGTAGCGAGGTATAGACGGGCTTGGCGGAGAGATCGCGGTGTGCGGGGTTGGGGATCTCCGGATAGCCGTTGTGGCAGAACATGCACTCGTACGCGATGGGGCGGCGGGTCATCGGCTTCGGGTTGTCGAAGCCGGGATTCATGGCGAAGGCTCCGCCGTTTTCGGAGTACCAGGCGAGGGGAAGTTCGACGAGGGTGTTGTCCTGTTCGCGATGGAGGAAGGTGCGGGCGTGGTTGCCGCTGCCCATGACGTAGTCGATGGAGAGCTCTTCGACGTTGTCGTCGCGGCTGTCGAAGCCCTTCTGCCAGCGGCGTTGGAAGAAGTGGCCATCGTGTGAGGTGAGGGTGAAGAAGGTGGAGGACGCGGGATGGAAGTAGGTGCGGTCTCTTGCAGGAGCGTTGACGGTCACGCTTGCGGTTGGCGCGTAGAAGGCGTGGGCCATGCCGGTCTCGTTGTAGCCGGTGGTCTCGTCGCGATGGCAGCGGACGCAGGTTTGAGGATCGGCGTAGGCGGAGGTGGTGTTGGGAGGCGACGCGGGATGCGGATGGAGGATGAGGTATGCGGCGGCGAGTCCGGCGGCGCAGACTGCGGCGAGGCATGCGATCCAGAGCTTGCGTGTCACGTCATCACCTTTGTCGTCAGCTGCTGTTAGCCCTCAGGATGACAGAAAGAGCGATGCCTGACGACCGGGGTTGCCAAAGATGAGCCGGGTCCCTTGAGGGACCCGGGGCACCCAACTCATGCGGGGATCGAGCCTCCTGCGAACCCACATCTCAGAAGCGAGATGTGGGGCACCCGAGACCATCGCTTCTCCCGATCAAGTGTTCGTTGAGGAGCGAAGAATTCTGATTGAGTTTCGAGCTGTGAGCTTTGGGCTTCGAGGTCTCTGCTTCAGCGGTGAAGCCTTCATTCCGGAGGAAGGCCGCCGAGGTAGAAGGAGCTGAGGGTCGTGGCATTGGCGGTGATCGCGGAGATGGCGGGTGAGGGGAAGCGCTTGGCGTAGGGTTTGGTCCACCAGGCGTCGTCGTCGCTGGCGTGCGTGGGGACTTCCTGCTTGACCTTGGTGCGCTCTTCGAAGAGCGAGGGGTCGGAGAGGCCGTGGACGCAGAGCGCGACGAGGCGGGCGAGGGCGTGGTCGCGCTGGGCATAGAGGTCGCGGCCATTGGCTTCGCCGAACTCAGCGAGGAAGACGAGCGGGGTGAGCGCGTAGAGGTGGTAGTGCAGCGCGCGCTGGCCGCGGGCCATCTCGAGTGGGAGGACACCGTCGGGCTGGATCTGGTCGACACCGTTCTTGTAGGTGGCGAGTGCCCAGTCGAGGAGGTCGGGGCGATTGGAGACGGCGGCGATCGAGGCGATTTCCGCGCCGGCCCAGTAGAGATGGTTGTTCTGCTCGGGATGCTTCTTCTCCTGGGCTTCGTAGTAGGCGCGAGTGGAGTCGCCGAGCTTACCGAGCCACGTGCCGATGGCCTGGGCCTGCTGAGGGTTGTCGAAGCCTGAGCCACGGACCTTGAGGTAGGCGACGGCCATCGCTCCGGCGAGCCAGGCCTGCACGTAGTAGGCCTGCTGCGAGGACATGTGGCCGGCCATGGTGTCGTTGTGGGCCATCTGGGCGAGGAGCTTGAGGGTGCATTTGGCGGCCTCGCGCGAGCCGGTGGTGCGGTAGCGGTCGGCGAGATCGACGATGGTGTGCGCGGCGTCCTTCACAGGGCCGCTGGACTCTTTGTAGGCCTTCATCAGGACGGGATCGACGATGGAGTGGGTGGGGTCGTCCTTGCGATAGAAGCCGTCGGTGATGAGGTCGGCGGGGAGATCGGGTTCGGTGGGGCAGGGCGTTGCGATGCTGGTGAGCTTGACGGGGATGCGGTCCCACGGGGAATGGACCTGCGCGTGGGCGGGGGAAGGCAGCAGGAGGGCGCTGGTGGTCGCGAGGACGAGCATGGCAAGGCGCATAGAGGGAAGGAGCTCCGACTGTGAGGATGGAGAATCGGGGCGGCACCTGTCAAATGGGGTGGCCGAAGACATGCGTTTGTCTCCGAGGTAACGGCGCAGCGCAGGTTGTTCCCCAGCGGCTAAAGCCGCAGTTGTGGCGGCACTGAATGTCACCCCTGAAGGGGTGACCTGCCGTTCGTGGAAGGCGCCCAATCGAGATGACAGAGTATAGGGAGGATAGAAGCAGGTTTCTCCACGGCGCAGGCCGATGAAGCTGTCCTGCTCCGGTCGAAATGACACATCTGTGGTGGGCAAGCCCGGGTCCGAGAATCCGGACCCGGGGGCACCCGCTCTTAGGCAGGTCTCTTTCGCGATGGCTCAATTTCATTTCTACTTAGGCATTCCCCAACAGGAGCTCCTTGATGAAGCGTCTTGCCCCAACTTCCTTGCGCGTTGCAGCCTTGTGCGTTGCAGCTGCCTCGACATCGCTGTTTGCGCAGGAGCCCGCACGTCCCGCGGGGTATCCTGCTGTTCCAGGGCCGTTGACGGCCAAGTACCAGGCCACCGCCGACAAGATTCTTGCGGCCGCGATGAACGATACTGATGGGTATAACGATCTGCAGTACCTGTGCGATCACATTGGCAATCGCAACTCCGGGTCGCCGCAGCTGTTGACCGCGATTGCATGGGCAGCGGACCTGATGAAGAAGGCGGGCCTGTCCAATGTGCATGTGCAGCCTGCGATGGTGCCGCACTGGGTGCGTGGGGACGAGGATGCGGAGTTTGTGGCTCCGGTGAAGAAGAAGATGCACATGCTGGGCCTGGGCATGAGTGTGGGCACGGGGCCGGAAGGCATCACGGCGCAGGTGGTGTTCGTGCACACGTTCGATGAGCTGGATGCGTTGCCGGACAGCGCAGTGAAGGGCAAGATCGTGGTGCTGAACCCGGGCTGGCATGGGTATGGGGTGAACTCGGGCTATCGCACGGGCTCGGCGTCGCGCGCGGCGAAGAAGGGCGCGGTGGCAGTGCTGGTTCGGGCGGCGACTCCGCTGGCGCAGCAGCTGCCGCATACGGGCACGCTGAACTATACGGAGGATGCACCGAAGATTCCGGCGGCGGCGATCTCGATTGAAGATGCCACGATGATCGAGCGGCTGACGAAGGAAGGCCCGGTGACCGTGCATCTGAAGATGGACGCGCATCAGCTTCCGGATGTGCAGGCGGGCAATGTGATTGGCGAGCTTCCGGGAAGCGAGCATCCGGAGCAGGTGGTGGTGCTGGGCGGGCACATTGATTCGTGGGATGTGGGCCAGGGCGCGCAGGACGATGGTTCGGGCATTATGGCGACGTTTGAGGCGGTGAGCCTGCTGCATAAGCTTGGGCTGAAGCCGAAGCGGACCGTGCGCATTGTCTTCTGGGTGAATGAGGAGAACGGCGGCGCGGGCGGCAAGGAGTATGCGAGGGCGTTAGGCGAGAAGGTGTCCGACCATGTTGCGGCGATTGAGATGGACAACGGCGCGGAGCGTCCGCTGGGCATGAACTATGGGAGCTTTGGCGGGCCGCGTGGCGGTGGGCGCGCTGCTGGAGCACCGCGTCCGAATCCGGCAGCGGGCTTCGATATGAGCAAGCTCTCACCGGAGGACAAGAAGTCGGTGGATACGATGTTGGATCTCGTGGCGATGCTGAAGCCGATTGATGCAGCGACGTGGGCGCCGGGCGGCGGTGGCTCGGACATTGGGCCGATTGTGGCTGAGGGTGTGCCGGCGCTGAGCCCGCACACGGTGGGCGAGCATTATTTCGACTGGCACCATACCGAAGCAGACTCGTTCGACAAGGTGGACCTGACGGACTTCCGGAAAAATATTGGGATGCTGGCGGTGACGGCGTTTGTGCTGGCGGATATGGATGGGACGCTGGTGGGACACAAGGGTGTGTTCCGGGAGTAAAGGCGGAGCTAGTCAGCGGGTTAGCGAGTCAGCAGGTCAGCGAGGAATTGTGCTGGCTCACCCATGGGCGATGAGACTGCGCATGAATGGAGCACTTGTATGCCTCGCGAATTTTGAGGGGCGTGCCTTTTTCTGTAGAGGTTTGAGGTATCTAGGTCGCCCGCTTTGCGGGCTCGAGCTATGGGGAAAGGTGTTGCGAGCTATGCCTTGCCGAAGGGGTCGTCGAGGGATGGGCTGGGTGGGGTGAGGAGCTCGGCGCCGTTTGCGGTGATGTGAAGCTCGTCTTCGAGGCGGACGCCGAACTCGCCTTTGATGTAGACGCCGGGCTCGTCGGAGAAGGTCATGTTCTTCGCGAGGATGGGGGCGCGGTCGTCGAGGAACATATTGTTCTCGGAGAGGTAGGGCCACTCGTGCATGTCCATGCCGATGCCGTGGCCGACGCGATGGGTGAAATAGGTGTGGGCGGGGCCGTAGCCGGCATCGGTGATGACCTTGCGGGCGGCGAGATCGACGTGGGCGAGCGGGATGCCGGGACGCGCGGTCTTGAGCGCGGCGGCCTGCGCGGCCTTGACGATGTCGAAGACCTTGCGCTGCTTGTCGGTGGGCTTGCCGTAGCAGAAGGTGCGGGTGATGTCGGAGGTGTAGCCTTCGACGACGCAGCCGTCATCGAGCATGAGGATGGAGCCTTCGCGAATGGTTTGTGGCTTGCGTGAGCCGTGTGGGACGGCGGTGAACTCGTCGATGTTGAGCGAAGCCTCGCCCTGGAGGCCGGTCTTCGCGTAGGCCATGAGGACGAGGCTATGGACGTCGCGGGTGGTCAGGCCCTCGCGGAGGGATTTGTAGACGGCTTCGTAGACCGCGAGCGTTGCGGAACCGGCGGTGCGGAGGCAGTCGAGCTCGTGCTCGTCTTTGATCATGCGGCAGCCGGCGGTGATGGGCGTGGCGCTAACGAAGTGCAGCGACGGGCCGGCTTTCATGAGCTCGTTGGCGAAGGTGAACTTCATGTTCTCGTCGAGACCGACGGAGCCGGAGGCGATGCTGCGGTCTTTGAGGGCCTTGATGAGGAGGGCGAAGGGGCTCTCGTCTTCTTCCCAGGTGAGGATTTCGGCATCGTGTGCGAAGGGTGTGTCTTCGAGCATCTCGATGGCGCGGTCGCGCTCGAACGCGGGGCAGATGAGGAAGGGCTTGGCTTTGGCGGGGATGACGAGCGCCCACATACGTTCGCTGGCGCCGAGGCGGATGTTGGCGAAGTAGAGGGTGTTGGAGGTGGAGTTGGCGAGGACGATGGCCTGGATCTTCTGCTGGCCCATGAGCTCTTTAGCGCGGGCGATGCGGGCGAGGCGCTCGTCGTTGGTGAAGGGTGGGACCTTGCCGGCGAAAGAGGGAAGCGCGTCGATGGCTTCGGGTGTGGGGCCGTGCGGGGCGTCGGTGGCATCACGGCGTGCTTGGGCAGCGAGAGGCGACGAGAGCGATGTGAGCGCGGCTGCGGCGGAGGTACCGAGCAGGGTCCTGCGAGTGATCATGCGAGCGTTCCTTCGCGAAGAGAGTGAGCAGATTGTTGTTGAGGCGGAGCTTGGATTCAAGCTTAGCGCAACTCGTGCGACCTAGAATGGAGTTGGATTCAGGAGGTAAGGATGGATCGTCGTTCGGTGCTGAAGGGACTTACGTATACGGCGGGGTTTGCAGCTTCGGCGTTGCGGCTTCGCGCGGCTGCGCCGGAGCAGGCTGCGACCGCTGCGACCGGGCCGTTCGTGTTGCCTCCGCTGCCGTATGCGTACGACGCGCTGGAGCCGTACATCGATGCGGAGACGATGCATCTGCACCATGACAAGCACCATGCGAGTTATGTGGCGAACCTGAATGCGGCGGTGGCGGGACATCCTGAGCTGGAGAAGATGACGGTGGAGCAGATGGTGACGCGTGTGGATGCGATGCCGGAGTCGATTCGGACGGCAGTGCGCAACCAGGGCGGAGGTCATGCGAACCACAGCTTCTTCTGGCAGATTCTTTCGAAGCAGGGAGGCGTTGCGCCTTCGGGCCGGTTGGCCAGCGATGTGAACGCGAAGTTCGGAAGCTACGCGGCGTTGCAGGAGCAGTTCGCGAAGGCGGCGGCGAGTGTGTTTGGGAGTGGATGGGCGTGGCTCACGCTATCCCATCAAGGCGTGCTGGCAATTGAGACGACGGCGAACCAGGACAGTCCGTTGAGCCGGGGTGTGACGCCGATTGTGGGGTTGGATGTGTGGGAGCATGCGTACTACCTGAAGTATCAGAACCGGCGGCCTGAGTATGTGGCGGCTTTCTTTCATCTGGTGAACTGGGACAGCGTGAGCGGGAAGTATGTGGCGCAACGGGCGGCGTGCGATCCGGAGCTGCCTTGCCCGGTGCATTCGTACACGGAGTAGACGCGGCGGTGTAACCTTTGGCGCGATTGGGAATCTGATAGGCGTGTGTGGCGGAGGTTCTGCCTATGTTTGTTCGGTTCTTTGTGTCTGCTCTTCTGCTTATGACTGCGCCTGCGAAGTTGTGGGCGGCGACTCCGGCTGGTTCGGCGAATGAGCCGGTGGCGGTGGTGGAGCTGTTTACGTCGGAGGGATGTTCGAGCTGTCCTCCGGCGGATGAGTTTCTGCGCAAGATCCACCTGGGGCATAACTCGGGTGAGCTAATTATTGGGTTGAGCGAGCATGTGACTTATTGGAACCAACTGGGATGGAAGGATCCGTTCTCGCAGCAGGCCTTCACGGATCGGCAGGAGACGTATGCGGAGAAGCTATCCGCGCGGGGACCGTATACGCCGCAGATGGTGGTGAACGGGCGTGCGGAGTTTGTGGGAGGCAATGGACCGGCGCTGCAGAAGGCTCTGCAGGAGGACGCGGCGCTGGCGCATGGGTCGCTTGCGATTGATGCGCACTCGATCGAGGGCGGCAAGCTCAACGTGACGTTTCAGTTCAAGGCGCCGGATGCGCATGCGTACGACATCGTTGCGGTGGTCGCGGATGATTCGGACCGGTCGAGCGTGGCGCGGGGTGAGAATGCGGGGCGGACGCTGACGCATGTGTCGGTGGTGCGGTTGATGACGAAGGTGGCGACGACGGGGTCGACGGCAACGCAGACGGTGCAGTTGGCGTTGCCGGAGGGGCTGAGTGCTGGAGCGCCGCGGCATCTGGTGCTGATGGCGCAGTCGCCGCATCAGGGGCGGATTGTGGCGGCGGTTGCGGTGGGGTTGTAGAGCTTAGGCGCGTCTCGCAGATCCCTCAGGGGCTAAAGCCGGGTTTGTGGCGGGGACCTTAACGTACGAGCTAAAGCTCGTACCCTTCAAAGCGAGAGTCTTCAAGCAACCAGCTACCAGCAGGTTTCTCCACTGCGCAGGACGATGGAGCCGTCCTGCTACGGTCGAAATGACACATCATTTGGGGCCGGAAAGCTCATCATTCAAGGTCGAAGTGACACAGTATCGATGGGCTACGGGTGGAGGAACATGTCTTTGAAGCCTCGGAGGGCCTGGCGGGTGCGTTCTTCGTTTTCGATGAGGGAGAAGCGGACGAAGTCGTCGCCGTACTCGCCGAAGCCGATGCCGGGGCTTACGGCTACCTTGGCGCGTTCGAGGACGAGCTTGGAGAACTCGAGCGACTTCATGTGGCTGTACTGCTCGGGGATTTTGGCCCAGGCGAACATGGTGGCTTTGGGCATGGGCACATGCCAGCCGAGCTTGTTGAGGCCGTTGACGAGGACATCGCGGCGGGAGCGGTAGTTGTCGCAGATCTGCGCGACGCAGTCCTGCGGGCCTTCGAGCGCGAGGATGGACGCGACCTGGATAGGCGTGAAGGTGCCGTAGTCGAAGTAACTCTTGATGCGGGTGAGCGCGCCGACGAGTGTCTGATTGCCGACCATGAAGCCGACGCGCCAGCCGGGCATGTTGTAGGACTTCGAGAGGGTGAAGAATTCGACGGCGATGTCCTTGGCGCCGGGGACCTGCAGGACTGACGGTGGTTTGTATCCGTCGAAGGCGATGTCGGCGTAGGCGAGGTCGTGGACGAGCCAGACGCCGTAGGTCTTGCAGAGGCCGACGAGTTTCTCGAAGAAGGCGAGGTCGACGCACTGGGCGGTGGGGTTCGACGGGAAGTTGACGATGAGGACTTTGGGGCGCGGCGTCATGCGGGGGATGACGTCTTCGATGCGGGCGAGGAAGTCGTCGGTGGAGTCGGTGATGGGGACGCTGAGGACGTCGGCTCCGGCGATGACGGGGCCGTAGATGTGGATGGGGTAGCTGGGATTGGGCACCAGCACGGTATCGCCCTTGTCGACCACGGCGAGGCAAAGGTGGGCGATGCCTTCCTTGGAGCCGATGGTCATGATGGCCTCGGTGGCGGGGTCGAGATCGACGCCATAGCGCTGCGCGTACCAGTTGCAGATGGCCTTGCGGAGGCGCGGGATTCCCTTGGAGAGCGAGTAGCGGTGGGTCTGCTGCTTGCGCGCGGCCTCGATCATCTTCTCGACGATGTGCGCGGGTGTGGCGCCGTCGGGATTGCCCATGCCGAAGTCGATGATGTCTTCGCCACGCTTGCGGGCCGCGGCTTTGAGCTCTCCGGTGATGTTGAAGACATAGGGCGGAAGGCGCTTAATTCTTGGGAATTCGTCTCGCATGGTGGCTTCTATGATCGCATGTCGAAGGGGCGGAGAGACCGTTGAGCGAGATGCACCGGGAGGTTCCGGTTGCGCTATGCTTACTGGAAACTCTCGTAGCCAGAAGGAATCGACTGATGCGGAACCGCTCGCGTGTGGGGATGTTGATGGGTATTGCTGCGCTTTGCGCGGCGGGTCTTCAGTTTCAGGCGCAGACGATGGATGCGGACTATGCGGCGCGGGTGAAGGAGTGGACGACCAAGGCGGAGTTCATGAGCCCGCTGGTGGACCACCTGCCGCAGGGCGGGGCGGTGCCTTCGCCGAAGGATGTGCTGGGGCATCACATTGGCGCTCCGAAGCAGCTGACGTACTACGCGGATGTGCTGCGCTACTACGATGCGCTGGCGGCGCACTCGAAGCGGATCAAGGTGGAGCGCATTGGCAAGACCGAAGAGGGGCGCGACACGGTCGTGATCTACATTGGGGCCGAGGAGTCGCTGAAGCACCTGGAGGAGAACCGGAAGAACCTGGCGAGGCTGGCGGATCCGCGTGGGCTGACGGATGCGGC
Source organism: Bryocella sp. (assembly GCF_058498515.1). Classification (NCBI taxonomy): domain Bacteria; kingdom Pseudomonadati; phylum Acidobacteriota; class Terriglobia; order Terriglobales; family Acidobacteriaceae; genus Bryocella; species Bryocella sp. The sequence continues at coordinate 2,411 of NZ_JBMHYI010000056.1, read as the reverse complement.
GGCTACGGAGCTGATCGCGAAGACGAAGCCGATGTATACGCTGTCGGGTGGGCTGCATTCGGCTGAGCTGGGACCTCCGGAGATGCTGATGGAGCTGGCGTACCGGTTGATCACGGAGGACTCTCCGCTGATTGAGAAGATCCGCAGCGAGGTGGTGGTGGCGTTGATTCCGGTGGCCGATCCGGATGGGCGCGATCGCTCGATCGACTGGTATTACGCGCATAACGTGGACGTGACGGACTACCAGAAGATGGTGGGCGCGCCGTACTGGGGCAAGTACACGAAGCATGACGACAATCGCGATATCAATTATGCGGGGCTGGCGAATCAGAACTTTCTGAAGTGGTTTCTGGAGTGGCATCCGCAGGTGATGCATGACCTGCATGAGTCGGTGCCGTTCCTTTATGTGTATAGCGGGCAGGCTCCGCAGAACCCGCTGTGGGATCCGATTGTGTATGGCGAGCTGCCGATGCTGGCGAACTGGGACATGAGCCAGTTGACGCGGTATGGCATGCCGGGGGTGTGGAATCACGGGTATGTGGATGCGTGGTCGCCGGGATATGTGGCGCAGATGGCGACGAACCATAACGCGCTGATGCGGTTCTACGAGATTTTTGGGAATGCGGGCGCGACGACGATGGAGCGGACGATCTCGCAGCCGCCGAACCCTGCGATCTCGGGTGGGGGCGGTGGGGGCGGAGGCGACTATACGAAGCGGCAGTGGTATCGGCCGAATCCGCCGTACAAACAGGTGTTGTGGTCGATGCGCAACAACACGAACTACGCGGAGACGGGAGTGCTGACGTCGCTGCAGTTTGCATCGACGTTTCCGCAGGTGCTGCTGCAGGACTTTTATGCGAAGAGCCGCAATGCGGTGATCGCGGGCACGAAGGATGCGCCGTATGGGTACATCCTGCCGGCGACGCAGGAGGATCCGACGCGCGTGGCGTTCGTGCTGCACATTCTGCGGATGCAGGGGATCGAGGTGGGGAGGCTGAAGGCCGCGCTCAAGCTGAGCGATGGGGAGTATCCGGCTGGGTCGTTCGTGGTGAAGACGAACCAGCCGTATGGTCCGCTGGCGAAGACGATGCTGGAGAAGCAGGTGGACCCCGATCCCGAGCTGACGACGTATGACGACAGCGCGTGGACGATGGCGTTGATGACGCATACGGAGATCAAGGCGACGAAGGATATCGCGGTGCAGGGCGCGGCAGTTGATCCGGTCGATACGTTTACGCCGCAAGGCAAGGTGCAGGATGTGGCTGCGGCGGCGGTGTATGCGGTGCCGGACCATGGGTCGCCGAACATGGTGACGCTGCGCTATGGGCTGAAGGATGTTGCGATCCAGATCGCGGAGAAGCCGTTCAAGGTGGGAGCAAACAGCTATGGCGCGGGGACGTTCCTGGTGCCGGCCAGCGCGGTGTCGCAGCTTAAGCCGCTGGCGGGGACGCTGGGCCTGGACGTAGTGGGGCTTGCTGTTGCGCCGCAGGTCGCGGCGCACCATGCTGCGTTGCCGCGGATCGCGATCTACAGCTCATGGTCGGGGACGCAGGATGTGGGCTGGGTGCGGTTTACCTTCGACCAGTACAAGGTGCCGTATGACCTGATCTTCAAGGAGCGGGTGCAGAAGGGCGACCTGGCGAAGGACTATGACCTGATCCTGATTCCGACGCAGGGGCGGAACGGGAAGTCGCTGGTTGTGGACATTCCGTCGGATGGCAAGCCGCAGGCGTACGAGAAGACGGATAAGTTCAAGTTCCTGGGGGACTATGGGAGCTCGCCGGACATTACGGGTGGGCTGGGTGTGGCGGGCGTTGCGGAGTTTCAGCGGTTCGTGGAGGGCGGCGGATTGCTGGTGACGCTTGGGACGTCGAGCTTCCTTCCGGCGGACTTTGGGCTGCTGCCGGAGGTGGATGCGGCGAGTCCTGCGGGTCGGTTTTATGCCCCGGGGCCGGTGGTGGAGGCAAACATCCTGCGGCCGGAGAACCCGATCTTCTATGGGTACTCGGACAAGACGGTGGCGGTGCGTTATGCGAATGGGCCGCTGCTGCGTATGCCGGCGGAGCAGGATAAGAAGTATGTGCTGATGCGGTTCCCGGGCGGTGATAAGTCGGTGCTGAGCGGGCTGTTCAACGGCGCGGACGACATCAAGGGAAGGGCGGCGGTGGCGGTTGCGCCGGAGGGTAAAGGCGAGATCGTGATGTTCATGACGAACCCGGTGTGGCGCTGGCAGAATCTTGGCGAGTATCGGATGGTGTTCAACACGCTGATGAACTTCCGGAGCTTGACGTTGGGGGCGGCTACTCCGGCGATGGATGCGAGGGCTGGGAAGGACGAGAAGGTTGCCAGCGAGAAGTAGCTTGCAGGGATGAAAAGAGAGAAGCGGGGGGGGGGGGGGGGGGGGGGGGGGG
>NZ_JBMHYI010000055.1:0-6198 GCF_058498515.1 Bryocella sp. | reverse complement strand
AATTTCTCACTGGCTGCCTGCGCGTCAGAGAGCATCTGTGCGAGGACGGTGGCGTCGAGGTCACGCATGTCGAGCGTAGCTTCGCAGCGGCCGACGACGGCAGTGACGATGCCCGGAAATGTCTTGACGCTGCCCATCGTCGCGACCGATTGCGGATGCTTGCGGGCGATGGGGCGGATCTCCAGCGCCAGCTTGGCGCAGGCGGCGAGAGCGTCGCGGCGGACCTCCATGGGGGTTGAGCCGGAGTGGGCTTCCTGGCCGCGGAAAGTAATGGCCCAGCGCTCGACACCCTTGGTTCCCTGCACTACGCCGAGCGGCTTGCCAAGCTTTTCGAGGATGGGACCCTGCTCTATATGGAGCTCCAGGTATGCCGAAAGATTCTTCTGCTCGATAGCGGCTTCGCCGATGCTTTCGACGGTGTAACCGCACTGGGCGAGGGCTGCTTCCAGCGTGAGACCTTCGCGGTCGGTGCGGACGCGGTCGGCTGCGATGCTGTGCGTTCCGGCGAAGGCGGACGAGCCGAAGAGGCTACGGCCGAAGCGAGCGCCTTCTTCGTCGGCCCAGTCGACGAGCTTGATGGTGACGGGTGGTTCGCCCTTGTATTGCTTGGCGATGCTGGTCAGGACCTCGAGGCCGGCGAGGACACCGAGGCAGCCGTCGAGCCAGCCACCGTTGGGAACAGAGTCCAGGTGGCTGCCGAAGACGAGCGCTTTCTCGGAGGCTCCGGGAAGCGTGACCCAGTGGTTGCCGGCAGCGTCGTAATGGTGCTCTAGGTTGGGAGCGATGCTTTCGGTCAGCGCGGCGAGCTTTTCTTCAAACCAGACGCGGGCTTTGAGCCAGACGGGCGACCATGCAAGGCGCTGGGCACCGTCGTCATCGGCGGTGAGGGCTCGTAGTTCGTCAAGGTGCGTGAGCACCGCCTTGGGGTCGATCATCCGGTAATACCTCTTCCAAAGAAATCGGGCCGCGCAGCTAATCGTGGCGTCCCCGACAGGATTCGAACCTATGTTTCTGCCTTGAGAAGGCAGCGTCCTGGGCCACTGGACGACGGGGACAATGCCAGCAAGCGCACTGTACGCGGCGCGAGTTCCAGTATAGGCGAGGCGAAGCCGGAAGCCCTTCTGGGGCACATTGGCGCTACTTAGCGCGCGCGTTCAACTGGTCGATGACATGCTTCAACTCATCGAGCTTCTGCCCCGCTTCGCCGAGCTTACCTGCCGCAGTGAGGCGTTGATAGTCCGCGAAGTCTTTGCCTGCTTCGGCGATCAAAGAATTGAGGTCGGTCGCGGGTTGGCTCTGGCTGGTTGTTGTCGACGCGGCGGCCACGGTCTGCTGGGAGTCTGTGGACGTGAGAGAGGACGTTTGCCCACCGAAAAGCGACTGCAGCGCGGCCTGGAAGGTCGGGCCGTAGGCGAGGCGGTCCTGCAAGGCGAGCACGACAAGGCGGAGCTCAGGCATGGGGCTCTGCTGGGCCTGCAGGTAGATGGGCTCGGCATACAAGAGGGCACGACCGGATGGGATGACCAGAAGGCTGCCGCGGCGGACGTGTGAGCCCTGCTGGTTCCATAGAGTGAGTTGACCCGAAAGCTGTGCGTTCTGATCGATGCGGGCTTCGATCTGCTGTGGGCCGTCTACAAGCCTTGTCTTGGGGAAGTCGTAGACGATGGAGCTGCCATAATTGGCGCCGTCCGAACGAGCAGCGATCCAGCCGATGAGGTTGTTGCGGTTGGCGGGTGTGAAGGGCAGAATCTCGACGAACTCCACACCTGCTTCACCGGGAAGCTTCATGAGCACGAAGTTCGGCTGCATGGCCTGCACCGACTGGTTCCCATCACTGTCCAGCCCGGTTTCAGTGGCGACGGTCCAGAGATCTTCGCGATTGAAGAAGACCTCGGGATTGGTCATGTGGTAGAGACCATACACCTCGGACTGGAGCTTGAAGAGCGACTCGGGATAGCGCACATGTTTGCGAAGGTCAGCGGGCATGGCCGAAGCGTCTTTGAAGAGGTTGGGAAAGATGCGGCGGTACGACGTGAGGATTGGGTCTTCCTCGTCAAAGGTGTAGAAAGTGGTGGCGCCGTTGTAAGCGTCGATGACTACCTTCACGCTGTTGCGCATGTAGTTGACGGGATTATTGCCGAGATTGTAGTGGGTTGAGTCGGGATAGTTATCGGAGGTGGTAAAGGCATCCATCATCCAGGAGAGGCGGCCGTCGTCGCCGACGACGATGTAAGGGTCCTGCTCGAAGGTAAGGAACGGTGCGATGGCGGCTACGCGCTCGCGGACATTGCGCCGCATGAGCAGGCGGCTTTGCGAATTGACGTCGTCGCTGAAGGGCAGTTTGCCGAGATCGTTGCGATCAATGGAGAGAAGGACGCGGCGGAGGAAGCCGCCGAGCACGATACCGCCTGTCCCCTGGTAAGAGGTGAGATTGTTGGCCTGCCCTTGCGGGTAATCGAACTCCTGCTGCCGGGTCTTCACGTAGACGTCGGTGTTGGTGAGCTCGCCAAAGTAGATTTCCGGGCGTGAGACGGTGAGGCCCGGCACGGTGCTCTGGACAGGCATATTGCTGAGCATCAGGGTTGGCAGACCCTCCGCCGTGAAGCCGTTCACGGGATTCATGGTGATACCGTAGCCGTGGGTGTAGATGAGCTTCTCGTTGATCCAGTTGCGGCTGCTGTCGGGAAGCTTTTCGACGTTCAACTCGCGGGTGGCGAGCATGACCTCACGCATGTTGCCATTGATGACGTAGCGGTCGATGTCGATATCGGGGAAATCGTAGTAGGTGCGGATTTCCTGGACCTGGCGAAGAGTATCCTGCAGGGCGTGCCAATCCCAGAGGCGGATGTTCTGCAGCGTGGGCTGGTTGTCGGCGGGATCGGTTGCGTCGACGGTGGTTTCGGCTGGAAATTCGCGCTGCAAGAACTTGTCGAGACCGTAGGCCTGTCGCGTCATCTCGATGTTGTGAGTGATGTAGGGCTCTTCGCGGACGAGTTCGTTGGGCTTGACGATGAAACTGGCTACGTACCAGCCGACGACGCTGAGCAAGACATAGGCAATGGCAGCCGGTGCGACTGCTCCGACGATCCAACTACCGCGGGCTTCACGCGCGGCGTTGACGGCGGCTATGCCTGCTCCGAGGACCAATGCGGCACAAACGATCAGGAGGCCGTGGATGGTGATGTGCGCGTCCGTGTAGGTGATGCCGTCGAAGATGGTGTGGTGTTCGAGCAGGGTCTGGAAGCGATCGACGTAGACGTTCAGTGCGAGGACCAGCAGGAGGAAGGCAGCTGTTATGGAAAGACCGCGCCAGGGTGAGGGAGCGGAGACGGTGCGGGTCTTATCGAGAGCGCGAGCACCGCTGGTGAGCAATAAAAATACGACGGCCGCGACGCACGTGATGATCGACAAAGTGAGCAGCCAACCGAGAAGAAGCTGCCATGCAGGCAGTGTAAACAAGAAGAAGTTCAGGGGGCGGGCGAAGATGGGATCGACGACCGAGCCGGAGGAATGCGGGGCGTACCAGAACAGTGCCAGCGTGGGCCAGTCGGAGGCCATCGAGCCTCCGGTGAAGAGAGCCACGACGATAGAAAGCAGCAGCGAGATGATGCGCAGTGCGGGCTGAACGGAAAAAGTAACCGGCTGACCGCCGATCATGAGCTTGTGGTCTTGCGGCAAAACCGATTGATGCAACCGGCGGAGAGCCGACAGCGCAAGGAGGAGAACAGCAAACGTGACTGCCGCGAAGATGGCGAAGATGGCGACTTGCAGACCGGCCGTCTTCCAAAACACCTGGCCGTAGCCAAGGGAGTTGAACCAGAGAAGGTCGACCCAATAGGAAAGCAATGTGCGGCTTGCGCCGAGTAGAGCGAGGATGACCGCACCGAGAATGAGGAGTCTACGGCGACGGCGTGAAGTCTGGGTCTGCTGTGGAGAGTCAATAAATACCGGCACGTTCGCTCCCCGCTTTATGCGTCAAGGTGGTCACGGGAATTGTACAGCTTGGACGTGGGACGGTAGGGTCGAGACCAAGAGCCACGCATCGTCCCTCTAGACTTTGTTCACAGCATTCTGAGCAGGTTGCCCATCCAGAACGCGCGCTACATCTTCACAAATCGTATTGGTCACACGGGTCTGGCCTTCTTTGGTGAATGCGGCGACGTGGGGCGTGAGGATGAGATTTGGAAGGCTTTCCAACTCACCGACCTGCGGTGGCTCCTTTGCGCGAACGTCGAGCGCTGCGCCGGCGATGGTCCTGGACTTCAGTGCCTGAATCAGATCGCTTTCGTTGACCACTTCTCCGCGCGACGTATTGATAAACGTGGCTGTCGGCTTCATTTTCCCAAACCGCTCCACGTTGAAGATGCCATTCGTCGCGGGCGTGGCAGGCAGGTGGCAGGAGATGACGTCTGCATGCTCCAGAAGATAGTCGAGATCGACCAGTTGTGCGTTCAGGTCAGCCAGCAGGACATTGTCGGGGCTGAGATAAGGATCGTATGCAAGGATCTTCATGCCGAAAGCCTGGGCACGACGGGCAGTGAGGAAACCGATCTTGCCAGCGCCAACGATGCCGAACGTCTTACCGTACATCTCCGTACCGAAGAAGCTCTGCCGGTCCCAGTTTCCTTTCCGAGTATCAGCGTTCGCGTCCGGAATCAAGCGAGCCAGCGACAGCATTAGACCGATGGCGAGTTCCGCGACGCTGATCGCGTTCTGATCGGGCGTGGAGGTGATCACGACTCCGGCTTTGGTTGCGGCAACGACATCGACGTTGTCTAGTCCTACGCCGGCACGGCCCACGACCACGAGCTTCTTCGCGGCAGCGAAGACGTCTGCGGTCACCTGGGTCTGGTTGCGCACAATCAACGCGCGAACATTGGCAACGAGCCGCTTCAACTCTTCGGGATCTTTCCAAAGATTAGGAAGAGTCTGAACCTCAAAGCGAGAAGACAATGCGTCGACTGCGGCGCCACGAATATTTTCAGAGATAAGAATGTCCGGCATGTCTAGTTCCCCACCTCTGCCCAATCAAACGGTACGTTCAAACGTGTGCATAAATCTTTGAGTTCCGCAGCGGTGACATCGGGAACCACAATGCCGGCCGCTTCATTTTCCGCAGCCTTGCGCGACGACCGTTCACCCGGAATCAAGATTTCATCCACGCCAGGGCGGCGCTTGCTGGACTTGATGCTGTCGATGGTCTCGTCCATGCGGCGCTTGAAGTCTGCGACGTCCAGGAAAGCTGCGATGTTGAGTAAGCAGAAGAAGTGGCCGACATCCTGCTTGCGATCCATATTCTTGTACATCGAACCGATCTCGGGGCCGATCGCTGCGCCGGAAAGCACGCTGCTGAAGACTTCGATCATGAGTGCGAGCGCGTAGCCTTTATGGCCGGCCATGGTGAGTACCGTGCCGAGCAAAGCCTGCGAGGCATCGGTCGTTGGCTCACCGTCGGGATCGAGTGCCCAACCCTCGGGAATGGACTGACCTTTTTTCTGCGCGACGATGATGTTGCCACGCGCGATGATGGAAGTTGCCATATCGATCTTCACGCTATAGCCTTTGCCCGTTGGGAAAGACGTGGCGATGGGGTTGGTGCCGAAGAAGGGCTGAAAGCCACCAGCGGGTGACATCGCAGGCTCGCAGTTAGTCATGGCAAGCAGGATCATGTCTTCTTCCGCGGCACGATTGCAGTAGAACGACAGTGCGCCGAAGTGCTGCGAGTTGCGGATGGTAGCCGCGGCGATGCCATTCTGCTTTGCGAGCGGCATGAGCATGTCGAGCGCCTTCATCGCCTGGACTTGGCCGAGGCCGTTGCCGGCATCAAGCGCAAGCACGCTGCCTCCGTTGCGATCGATCCCAAGGCTCGCCTTCGGATCGATCAGTCCCTTTTCGATTCGCTGCAGATAGATATTCAAGCGCGAGACGCCGTGCGTCGACACGCCCTGCAGATCGGCGTCGACCAGCACACGCGCGAAGACTTCCGCATCGTGTGCCGGGACGCCGTCTGCAATGGCGAGTTTGCTTACGAGACTGCGCAGCTCCTGTGACTTGAACTTTGCCAAGTTACGCGCTCCGGTAAAGCTTGGTCATCGCGAACTCGCGGTGTCCAAGCGCTTCTGCCGCAGTGTGGCGACCATTGGCGGTGCGGACGATCATGTCGAGCAGCGCGTCGCCTGCTTCGTCGATGGTCATTTC
>NZ_JBMHYI010000054.1:0-14079 GCF_058498515.1 Bryocella sp. | reverse complement strand
CAGCACGCGGCCGCTCTTGCGAACGGGTTCTTCCGGTGCTTCGTAGCTGGCGAACATGCGGCTGCGGGAGTTCAAAATCGGCTCTTCCGGGGCGAAGGTCACGGGAGGCGGAGGTGGGATTGCGTCGAGCGGAAGCGTACGCTCGGGGGCGCGTTCCTGCACCTGCGGGCGTTCTTGTTGCTGCGGGCGCTCCTGTTGCTGCGGGCGCTCGATCGAAACGACCTTCTTTTCCTTGCTGACGCGCTTCATGAGACGTTCGCGGGCCAGTGCCGGTGGCGTGTGCAGCTCAGAGGTCATGGCGAAGACGGCCAAGTCGCCCTGCAGCGCGGCCAGCTCGTTGCGGCAGGCTTCGCAGTGCTCCAGGTGGGCGAGCGCGTCGTTCATCTCATCTTCTGAAAGGAGCTGCAGTGCGATCAACGCGAGGTCTTCCGGCGAAATATGATTGGCGGTGTTCATCATTGCATCCCCTTTCTCAGCGTCAGCAGCGCGCTGCGAATTCGTGTTTTTACTGTACCCAGAGGGTCGCCTGTCATTTCGGCGATCTCAGAGTGGGTGAGGCCATCGAAAAACGCCATTTCGAGCGTTTTGCGTTGTTCGGCGGGCAGCCTGGCAATGACGACCCGCGCTTTTTCCATCATCAAATTACGTTCGGCTTCATCACCCAGATTTCCGGGGGCCGGCAGGGACATTTCTTCGACGACTTCGGTCGGTTTCTTGCGCCGCAGGGAGTCAATGGCCCGGTTGCGGGTCACGACCGCGAGCCACCCACCCAGGGAGCCGCGTGTCGCGATAAATCCGTCCGGATTGCGCCAAACCTGCATGAAGATCTCCTGCAAAATATCCTCAGCAGAAGCAGCATCACGCATTACGCGCAGGGCCACGGAGTACACAATCCTGGAATACCGGTCGAACAGAGCAGCCATGGCCTGTTCTTCGCCGCGCTGTACCCGCGCCAGCAGAGCCGCGTCGTCGGGCGCGTTCTGGGTCGCTGTCGTCAGCACTTGATCGTCTCTATCCATAAATACGGTGTACGGGCCTAATCGGATTTCCGGCTTTCTTTCCGGGCAAATCTTGGTGAATCAGCAGTATCGCATCTTCGCAGAAAACTCGATGCAAGGGGGCTTCGTAAGTTCGATGCAAAAAGGCCGGACTGGTCTGGTCTAAAACGCTTCGCTGGGTAGTGTAACGGAAGTTGCGGCTTTTCCGCACGGGGAGCCGGAGTGTTTACGATATTCCTTAGATAGATGAAACTTCGACTCGATAAATTATTGGTAGAACGTGGGTTGGTCGGTTCGCGCGAGCGCGCGACGGCCATGATCCTGGCTGGGCGGGTGCTGGTCGCTGAGCAGAAATCCGACAAGCCTGGGCTCAGTGTTGAGGAAGATTCCGTGGTGCGGATACTGGGTGAGGACCTGAAGTTCGTGGGCCGGGGCGCGTTGAAGCTGGAACACGCGCTGGAAACGTGGGGGATTGCCGTGGAGGGATTGTCCTGCGCGGACATTGGAGCGTCGACGGGCGGTTTTACCGACTGCATGCTGCAGCGGGGGGCGAAGTCTGTGCTGGCGATCGACACAGGGTATGGGCAGATGGCGCACAAGCTGCGCGTGGATGAGCGCGTCAGCCTGATGGAGCGGACGAATGCGCGCCTGCTGACGCCGGGGCAGATTGCGGCGCAGGCGGTCGTTTTTTTTGCGATGGATGTGAGCTTCATTTCGGCGACGCTGGTGCTGCCGGCGGTGGTAGCTGCGCTGGCGGAGCAGGGAACGCGCTGGAAGGGGCAGGCGGTGGTGCTGGTGAAGCCGCAGTTCGAGGCGGGGCGGGAGAATGTGGGCAAGGGCGGGATCGTGCGCGATCCGGAAGCGCAGCAGTATGCGGTGGACCGTGTGCGCGAGGCTGTGGACGAGCTGGGCGGGGAGACGCTGGCTGTGATGGATTCGCCGATTCTGGGCATGGAAGGCAATCGCGAGTTCCTGCTGCATGCCGTGTTTGGCGCAGATAGCGCGTCGGCTTGACGCGGCTCAAGTAAACTACACATCATGCCCGTTGCCGCCATCATCTCGAAGCCGCAGAAGCCCGAACTGGAAGCCATTCTGCTGGAGCTGCTGGCGTGGCTTGAACCGCATGGCTTCAGCGCGTTGCTGGACCGCGAGAGTGCGAACTACCTTGGCAGGCCGGGCGATGCGATTGAGCGCGTCGAGATGCCGGAGCATGGGCCGGACATCGTGATTTCGCTGGGCGGCGATGGCACGCTGCTGTCTGCTGCGCGCGCGTTTGCGAAGACCAATACGCCCATCATCGGTGTGAACCTGGGGTCGCTGGGGTTTCTGACCGAAGTTCCGCTGACGGAGATGTATACGACGCTGGAGGCGTGGCTCGCCGGTAATGGGGTGAAGGACACGCGCTCACTGATGTGTACGGAGCTGCTGCGCGATGGGAAGATTTTTCGGCGCTGGGACGCGCTGAACGATGTGGTGATCGCCAAGGGCGCGATTGCGCGCATGGGCGCTTTCACGATTGAGCTGGATGGCGAGCTGGTTGCGGAGTTTCGGGCGGATGGTGTGATCGTGGCGACGCCGACCGGATCGACGGCGTACACGCTGGCGGCGAATGGGCCGATCCTGATTCCGAGTGTGGACGGCATGGTGTTGACGGCGATCTGTCCGCACCTGCTGACGATTCGGCCGATTGTGGTGCCGGGGGATGCGGAGATCTGCGTGGCGGTGGATGTGGTTCCGCATGAGACCTATCTGACGGTGGATGGGCAGGAGGCCGTGGAGCTGCTGCTGGGCGATGCGATTTATTGCCGGCGGTCGGAGCGGTCAGTGAAGCTGCTGCGGTTGCGACCGAACGGTCTCTTCAATGTGCTGCGGTCGAAGCTGAGCTGGGGCGAGCGGTAGGGGGTTCCACCGGCTGCGGGTTTCGTGTAGATTTCTGCTACCCGTTCAGCGGTGCCGTATCGCGGTCTTTGTGGAGAATTCCCGATGGATACGTGGAGCGAATCTCTTACGCTGGTGCAGCGTGCTCTGGTCGCCACGCTGCCAGAACTGCAGTCCCTGGAACAAGACAACTGGCTGGAGAAGACGCTTTACCTTCTGCTGCCGCATCCGTGGGACCGGGAAGTCTTTCTTAGCCTGCTTCTTCGTGAGCTCGCCAGCCGCGAGGAAGCTCTGTGGTTCGTAGCTCAGAACGTGCTCAGCGAGATGAGCTTCGGCACCACGACAGGGCGAGAGATGGTGCAACAGGTCGAGAGCCTGCTGACGAAGCCGGACCAAATTCTCGCCGATGTGTCCTTCGGGACCGTGCGCCGGACAAGGAAATCCGGCTGGTGGAAGCGGCCGACGTTCTCGCAGGAGTTGCAGGGACAAACCGAAGATATTGCCGACGTTCGGATTGAGCCTGCGATACAGGCGGAGATCGTTGCCTTGCCGGACTGGCCTGGGGTTTCAGCTCTGCCGCCAGCTGAGGAGCTCGGTGTTCTTGGATGGAATCTGCCCATTGCCGCTCCCGCGCCTGCGGTGAAGAACATCGGGAAGCTGGTGTCGCCCGGGCTCGAGGCGTTGGGGGCCAAGCTGGCGGCGAGGCCGTCGAACTTCTCTCATCCGTCCGGCTGGCCTGGTTCCACGGTCGTCCGTGTGTTCTACGCGACGGATCGTGAAGAAGAGGCAGGAACGAACAGTGATGTGCGATACAATAGCCGCCGCTCGAAGCAGGAAATTCTGCATTATGGCCGCTGTGAGGTCTCCATCCCGAAGGACCACACGCTGGGGAGACTCGAATCGTCGTCGATCCTGCGGCTGGAGTTTCGGCCGAACCGCGAGAAGCACATCGTGCTGGTGAAGACAGAGAGCCTTGCGGAAGAAGTCTTCTTTGGAGAGGTGAAGGCCGCGGTGGAAGGATCACCGGCAAAGGACGCTTTTGTCTTCGTGCATGGCTACAACGTGTCCTTCGAAGATGCCGCGCGGCGGATTGGGCAGATGACCTTCGACCTGAAGTTCGACGGAGCTCCGATCCTCTACAGCTGGCCGTCGCAGGGACTGGTGACGAATTACTTCGAGGATGAGACCTCAATCATCTGGACGACAGAGCATCTGGAGCGATTCCTGCTCCTGCTTACGCAGAGCAGCGGTGCGGAGCGGATTCATCTTATCGTTCACAGCATGGGCAATCGCGCTGTATGCGATGCCCTGAAGGCGATGAACGGGAGGCTTAGCGGCTCTCTGAAGTTCGAGCACCTGATGCTGGCCGCTCCCGATATCGACGCGGATACATTCGAGCAGGTCTCAATCGCGCTGCGAACGATATCCGGCCGTGTGACGCTGTACGAGTCGTCGAATGACAAGGCGATCCGAGCCTCGAGGAAGATTCATGGAAGGCCGCGTGCGGGAGAGCCGCTGCTGGTGCTGGAGGGCGTCGATACGGTGGATGTCTCTGCGATCGACACGGATTTTCTCGGGCACTCCTACTTCAGCGACACCTTTCCGCTACTCTCCGACATGCATGCGCTGATCGCGAACGACGAAGCTCCTGCGAAGCGAGTGGGGCTGAGAGAACAAGAGCAGAACGGCCGAAAGTATTACGTCTTTCAGTCGTAGGAGCGGGTAGGCTGCATGCGGGGCGCTTTATCGGCTCATGGCGGCCCGCCGCGACGAAGAGCTGGCGCAGTGATGTGCATCACTATGCTCCTCCGACGCCAGTGCTATCCCTGAAGATGGAGAGCTTTGTCTCTCTCGCGTTACACCTCCGCATGGAGCGCGGTGTTACAAAACTGCGACATGCGGATAGGGAATACAGGCGAAGAATTGAGTTCATGATGAACGAATATCCCGTGATCATTCAGGGTGGTATGGGTGCAGGCGTGTCGAGTTGGCAGCTTGCGCAGGCGGTATCGAAGCGTGGACAACTTGGGGTCGTCTCCGGCACTGCGCTGGACCAGATCCTGGCTCGACGGCTACAGGATGGCGATCCGAATGGGGACCTGCGGCGTGCGCTGCGGGCGTTTCCATTTCCTGCGATGGCCGAGCGTGTGGAGCGCGAGTGGTTCATCGAGGGCGGACGGGCGAAGGATGTGCCGTACCGCGGAGCGCCGCTGCTGGGCCGGGATAACTCGCGGGCTTCGATGGAGCTTTGCATCGTCAGCAACTTTGTCGAGGTGTATCTCGCGAGCCAGGGTCATGACAATCCTGTGGGGATTAATTACCTGGAGAAGATCCAGGCAGCGCACTTGCCGACGATGTACGGTGCGATGCTGGCGGGCGTGAGCTACATCATCATGGGCGCGGGGATTCCGCTGCGGATTCCGGGGGTGCTGGATGGCCTGGCGCAACATCATGCGGTGGAGTATCCGATCCATGTGATTGGGGCGCAGGAGGGCGACGATATGGTCGCGCGCTTCGATCCGAGCGAATACATGGAGGGTGATCCCGGGCCGCTGAGGCGGCCGATGTTCCTGCCCATTGTTTCGTCGTACACGCTGGCGGCGACGATGTTGAAGAAGGCCAATGGCGTGGTGAACGGGCTGGTGCTGGAGATGAGCCGTGCAGGTGGGCATAACGCTCCGCCGCGGGGCAAGATGCAGCTGACGGTGACCGGCGAGCCGATCTATGGCGAGCGCGACACGATCGACCTGGCGAAGATCCGCGAGCTGGACGTGCCATTCTGGCTTGCCGGAGGCTACGGAAGCGCGGAGGGCCTGCGTGAGGCTCTGGCTGAAGGTGCGCAAGGGATCCAGGTGGGAACGGCGTTCGAGTTCGCGAACGAGTCGGGGCTGGAGGCTGGCCTGAGAGCTCGTCTGCTGGAGCGGTCGGTTGAGGGTATCGCGGAGGTCTTTACCGATCCCGTGGCGTCGCCGACAGGGTTTCCGTTCAAGGTGGCGAGGCTGGAGGGAACGGGCTCTGAGATCGACACGAGCGGTGCTCGGCCACGGATCTGCGACCTGGGTTTTTTGCGGGAGCCGTATCGGCTGGAGGATGGCGGGATTGGCTATCGGTGCTCGGCCGAGCCGGTGAGTGTGTATCTCTCCAAAGGCGGCAAGGTGGAGGATACTGTTGGCCGCAAGTGCCTTTGCAATGGCTTGCTGGCGAACATTGGGCTGGCGCAGATTCGGAACGGGAATCGCGTGGAGCCGGCGCTGGTGACGGCGGGCGATGATCTGACGCGGGTGTGGGAGTTTCTGCGGCCAGGCGAGACGAGCTATACGGCGGCGGATGTGATCGACGAGCTGCTAACGGGGACTGGAGCGATGGCGGAAGCAGTGCCGGAGCTTGAGCCTGTTTGTGCGGTGAAGTAGTTCAGGGATTTGTACGGGAGGGCTTCAGACGTTGGGGGATTTCTCCCTACGGCTGAAGTCCCTTTTTTGTGACCTGAAATGCCGGTTGGGGCGTTTCTTCTGTAGAGGTGTGAGGTCGCGAGGTAAGAGCCAGGAGCGAGGTTCGCTTGGGCGATGTCCTGTGGGCTTCCGACTTAGCCAAAGATGTGGCTGACGACGATGTTGGTGACCAGGGCGGCGGTGTAGGCGACGATCGTCATGTAGGCGAACTGGATGGCGGGCCACTTCCAGCTGTTGGTCTCGCGGCGGACGACGGCTAAGGTCGAGGTGCACTGCATCGCGAAGGCGAAGAATACGACCAGGGCGACGGCTCCGCCGAGGGTCATGTCATGCCGTAGCGCGGCCTGCAGGCCTTCCGCGTGGGTGGCGGGATCGACGCCGTAGAGCGTGCCGAGGGTGCCGACGATGACTTCGCGGGCGACGATGGAGCTGAGCAGGCCGATGCCGATCTTCCAGTTGAAGCCGAGCGGGCGGATGACGGGCTCGATGAAGTGGCCGATGTGTCCGATGATGCTGGTGGTGAGATCGGCGAAGGCGAGGCGGCCATCGGCGTGATGGATGGGGAGGACGCTAAGGAGCCAGACCAGGAAGGTGCAGGCCAGGATGATGGTGCCGGCCTTCTTGAGGAAGAGCTTGGCGCGGTCGTAGAGGCGGAGCGTGAGCGAGCGGGGCGTGGGCCAGCGGTACTGCGGCAGCTCGAGGATGAAGGGAGCGTTGGAGGCCTTCATGACGCGGGAGTTGAGCAGGCGCGCGGTGATGAGCGCGGCGAGGAAGCCGATGACGTAGAGGCTCAGCATGACCATGGCACGCAGGCCAAGCAGGCCACCCAGGAACATGTGGTTGGGGATGAAGGCGGCGATGATCAGCGTGTAGATGGGCAGGCGCGCCGAGCAGGTCATGAACGGGGCGATGAGGATGGTGGCGAGGCGCTCGCGCTTGTTCTCGATGGTGCGCGTGGCCATGATGGCGGGCACGGCGCAGGCGTAGGCGGAAAGCAGCGGAATGAAGGCCTTGCCGTTGAGGCCGATGGCGCGCATGAGGCGGTCGGCGATGAGGGCGGCACGGGCGAGGTAGCCGGAGTCTTCGAGGATCCCGATGAAGAGGAAGAGCAGAAGGATCTGGGGCAGGAAGACGAGCACGGACTGGACGCCGTTCCACAGGCCATCGCGGAGCAGGGCTCGGAGCCAGTTGTCGGGGAGGAGCAGTGCGACGTGGGCGCCGAGCTTGGTGAGGAGCTCGCCGAGGCCGTCGGAGAGTGGCTGGCCGAGGGTAAAGACCACCTGGAAGACGGCGAAGACGACGGCGAGGAAGATCAGCGGGCCCCAGACGCGGTCGAGCAGGACCGAGTCGAGACGGCGCGACCACATGGAAGCCTTGGGGGACTGGTACGCCGAGCGCTGGGTGACTTGCGAGGCCCAGGAGCGGCAGCTGGCGGCGGACTGCAGGATGGGAAGCTGCACGGGGCGGAGGCCGTCGTCGAGTTTGGCTCCGGCGCGGAGCAGGAAGTCGGGGATGACGTCGAGGTTGGTGCCTTCGGCGGCAGAGATGAGGGCGACGGGGTGGCCGAGCTCCTTGGCGAGGGCGAGGGTGTCGACCTTGCCGCCGCGGTCCTCGAGCTGGTCGGCCATGTTGAGCAGGACCAGCGTCGGCAGGCCGATGGAGAAGACGGGCGCGGCCAGCATGAGCTGGCGATTCATGTGGGTCGAATCGAGGACCAGGAGGACGACGTCGGGCTTGGGGACGCCGGGCATCTTGCCGGTGAGGACGTCGACGGCGACGCGGGCATCCTCGGAGTAGGTGGCGAGGGAGTAGATGCCGGGGAGGTCGATGAGCGTGAGGTCGGGGCGGCCGATGGCCTTCATCCGGCCGGAGTGGTGATCGACCGTGACGCCGGGGTAGTTGGCAGTCTTCTGGCGGAGGCCGGTGAGACGGTTGAAGAGCGTGGACTTGCCGCAGTTAGGGGGGCCGATGAGGGCGATGGTGCGGAGCTTGACCGTCTGCTTGACGGGCGCGCCGTTGGGGCCGATGAGGTCGGGAAGCTGGACGTCGTCCGGAGCGTCGGCGAGGGCAGTGGGGGTGTGACAGCTCACGCTACGACCTCTTCCTCGGTGGGGGCATCCTCGATGACAGTCATGAAGATGTGGCGCGCGGTATCGTTGCGCAGGCCAACTTCCACACCATCAATGCGGTAGACGCGGGGATCGCCGGCTGGAGCGCGGCGGAGGATCTCTACCTCGGCGCCTGGGAGGAATCCCAGGTGGGCGATGTAATGGCTGATGTCATGGGGCAGATCGACGTTATCGACCACTCCATGGCTTCCAACTTTCGCGTCACTCAGAGCGGTCACCGGCATATGCGACTAACTCAGTCCAAGTTCTACTATACGCGTCTGACTGGGGATGTCCAGTGACGGAAAGCACACCTGGGAACTGGTCCGGGGATGAGATGTGGGGAAGGGGGTGTTGGTCGCGCTTGCCTCAACCTTTGTGCAAAATTTCGGGTGAGGAAAAGTATGGTGCGCCCGGAAGGAGTCGAACCTCCGACCTTTTGGTTCGTAGCCAAACGCTCTATCCAGCTGAGCTACGGGCGCACATTGCAGGGAAGCAAGCGCAACTCATTCAGAGTATCAAGAGAGGGCGAGTTGATCAACCCTTGGAGGGGGTTGGTTGTGGAAGAAGTGCCACGGATTTTGTGCGAGCTGCGGGGTCGCAGATTCTAACGTGTGGCAGCATGAACGGTCCCTCAGCGGCTAAAGCCACATATTTTCGGGACCTCTTTATGTCACCCCTGAAGGGGTGACCTACCGTTCGTGAGGGGTCTACTTCATGAGTGTCGATACGGGGCTGGGTGTGTTCCAGCGCTGGCGGAGGGATTGGATCTGGCGGCGGAGGGAGACGAAGATCCAGCGGCTGAGCACAACGACGACGATGGTGGCGATGGCTACGGCGGTGGCTGCGGTGTAGGGATGCTTCGTTGCGACCCAGGTGAGGACGATGGCGGCGACGTCCTCGGAGGAGCTGAGGGCGATGTTGGAGAAGGGCTCGGGTGAGGCGCTGACGCCTACGCGTGCACCGGTCTTGGCGGTGTGCGCGATGGCGGCTACGAGGCCGGCTGCTACCGTGACGAGGAGCTGCATCTGGGGTGTGAGGGCGGCGGAGGCTCGCCAGGCCATGAGCGCGGCGACGGGGATGCGCACGAAGGTGTGCACGGCATTCCAGAGGAGATCGAAGTAGGGGATCTTGTCGGCGAACAGCTCGATGAAGAAGAGGGTGAGGCTGGCGGCGATGATCCAGGTGTCGGCGAGGCCGGTGATGCCGATCGGCAGCGCGATGACGTGAAAGCGGCCGAGGAGGCCGAGGGTCGCGACGGTGGCGTAGGTGTTGAGGCCGGCGGCGAAGCTGACCGCGACGAGGAAGGACACGAGAGAGCTGGGGTCGAAGCTCATGCGTGTTACCTCTGGGACAATTTAGCTTGCAGCTGGAGCGGCGACGGGCTCGGGTACCGGCTGGGGTGGGAGCAGGGAGACTTCGCCGGTGAGAGTGAGGCCGGTGCGGCGGAGGAGCTGATGGACGCCGGCTTCGGTGAGGCGGGTGGCGTCGTACTCGAGGCGCACGGTTTTGGCGGCTTCGTCCACGGTGAGCTTGCGGATGCCGTAGACCTCGCGGATGCGGCCCAGGGCCATGGCGACGGCTTCACTGGGCGGCGCGCTGAAGCTGTACATCACGTCTAGCTGTGTCATGGGTTGATTTTAGCAGCGGGTGCAGAGCTCGCGGCGGACGAGATTGACTCAGGAGCTCAAGCCAACTGCCGACGAAGCATCAACGTACGAGCTAGCTCGTCCCCTCAACGCATTGCCTCAGCGGCTGAAGCCGCATTGTGGTCACTATCCTTATGGCGGGACTGAAGTCCCGCCCTGACAAAACGGGAAAGGTTCAGGGCCTCTAGGCGGCGAGGCGCTTTAGGTAGCCTTCGATCTCGGGGCTGGTCCAGACCTGGGCGCCGATGAATTTTCGGCGGACGATGCCTTGCTTGTCGATGACGTAGGTTTCGGGGAAGCGGAAGCTGCCGTAGAGGGCGTTGGATTTCTGCTGCTGATCGAAGAGAGACAGGATGGTGATGGGATGGCGCTGGAGCCAGGCGCGGTAGTCGGCGGGGTCCTGCTGGCTGGCGATGCCGATGACGTGAACTTCGGGGAGGTCGCGCTGCATGCGCTGGAGGCTGGGCATCTCCTCGATGCAAGGGCCGCACCAGGTGGCCCAGAAGCTGAGAACGATGACCTGGCCGTGGAGCTGGTTGAGGTCGATGGCGTTCTGGCCGTCGTTGAGAGCGAACATGGGGGCAGGCTGGTCGAGCTGACCGGGCTTCACGGAGCGATCGCAGCCAGTCGCGGAGACAAGCGCGCCGATCGCGATGAGGAGGGCGGTGTTGCGGAGGCGGCGGAATCGGTCTCGACGGGTCATGCAGTTTCTATAATACGAGTCTGTGAAGGACGATCCCAATTCGGCAAGGCGGGAGAGTGCAACGAAGGCGATTGAGTCTTCAGCTCTGAGCGGGGAGCCTTCAGTCAAGCCGAAGGCGCAGGAGTTCAGCGCGGTGCTGGGGTTGCCGGTGGATGATGAGACGCTGCGGGTGGCTGCAGCTTTGGCCAGTGTGTATCCGGAGCCTACGCTGGACCTGACGGTGATCATTCCGGCGCGGAACGAAGAGCGAAATCTTCCGGCTTGCCTGGAGTCGCTGCTGGGGCAGAACGACAGGTTCTTTGCGCTGGATCAGGATTGGGAGCTGCTGATCGTCGACGATGGCTCGACCGATGGGACGCCACGCATTGCGCGGGAGGCGGCGGCTGGCGCTGTGGGGATTCGGGTGATCCGGCCGCCGGCTTTGGATACGAAGTTGTTTACAGGGAAATCGAATGCTTGCTGGACGGCGGCGACGCAGGCGCGGGGACGATGGCTGCTGTTCACGGATGCGGACACGATTCATGAGCCGAGCGATTTGATCCACGCGTTGCATGAGGCGAAGAAACACAAGGCAGCGATGCTGAGCTACTCGCCGAAGCAGATTGTGCGCGGGTTCTGGCAGCGGGCGCTGATGCCGCTGGTGTTTTCGGAACTGGCGAGTGTGTATCCGATGAAGCAGGTGAACGATCCTGCGAGCAAGCTTGCGGCGGCCAATGGGCAGTTCCTGATGGTGGAGCGCGAGGCGTACTTTGCGATCGGCGGGCACAAGGCGGTGGGGAACTCGGTGCTGGAGGATGTGGACCTGGCGTTCAACCTCAAGCGGTCGAAGAGGGCGCTGCGGTTTCGCTATGCTCCCGATGCGGTGAGCACGAAGATGTATGGCGGCTTCGTGGACATGGTGGAGGGATGGACGAAGAATCTCGCGCTGCTGTTTCCTCATGCGCTGCGGCTGGCGGCGTGGAGGATGCTGGATATTGCGCTGCTCTTGCTGCCGCTGGTGCTGTTGGTGATGCCGCTGCTGGAGTGGTGGAAGGTGGCGGTGATCTGGCTGCTTTGGGTGCGGACGATCTTCCGGTTCCTGGGACGGGTGCGACGGTCGAACTTTCCGATGGTGGATTGCGTGCTGTCGGTGTTCGCGCTGCCGTTGTTCGTGGTGTTGTTGGTGCGGAGCTGGATGAAGCACCATTTGTTTCACCAGGTGGAGTGGAAGGGGAGAGAGTACCGGGTGAGGGAGTGAATAGTGGGGTAAAGCAGTGAATAGTGAATAGTGAAGAAAGACAGGGCTCGGGTTCGTCCGCGCATCCGGGACGGTGGCTGACGCATCGAAACCACAGGAGCTGGAGCACTTACACTGAGACCGCACGGTATTTCTTCACTATTCACTACTCACTAGTCACTTCACTACTCACTGGCCTGACATGATTCTGCTGACCCGCAAAGCCGAGTTTTCTTCTGCCCACTTTTACTGGAACGACGCGTGGACCGCGGCGGAGAACGAGCGCGTGTTTGGCAAGTGCTCGAACCGCAATGGGCATGGGCACAACTACACGCTCGAGGTGACGGTTGCGGGGGAGATCGATCCGCAGACGGGGTTTGTGGTGGACCTTAAGGAGCTGAAGGACATTCTCGAGCGGGAGGTGGTGAGTGTGTATGACCATCGCCACCTGAACTACGAGGTGCCGGAGTTTGTGCACGCGGTTCCGACGACGGAGAACATGGCGGTAGCGATCTGGCGGCGGCTGGATGGGAAGATTCCGCACGCGAAGCTGCACCGGGTGCGGGTGTACGAGATGCCGGACCTGTTTGCGGACTACTATGGCGAGGTCATGCTGTGAGCGCTGCGACTCCTGTGGCTCACTTTGGGCGGCGGTATCACTTCTCGGCGTCGCACCGGCTGCATTGCGAGGATCTCTCGGAGGAGCGCAATCGCGAGGTGTTTGGGAAGTGCAACAACCCGTATGGGCATGGGCACAACTATGTGGTCGAGGTGATTCTGGCGGGGCCGATTGAGGCGGCTACCGGGATGGTGACGAATCTTGCGGACCTGGATGCGTTTGCGGCTCGGGAGTTGATTGCGCGATTCGACCACCAGAATTTGAATATGCTGCCGGAGTTTGCAGCGAAGGTTTCGACTACGGAGAATCTTGCGGTGCGGGTGTGGAATCTATTTGTGGACTATCCCCATGCGCGGTTGAAGACGGTTCGCGTGGAAGAGACGGGGAACAATTCGTTTGAGTATTTTGGCGGGGCGTTGGAACTCCCCTGAGGGTTTTTGATCGACGAGCGGAGGGCGTACCTCAGCGGCCAAAGCCGGATTGGTTCCCGCGGAGTTTGTCACGGCTGAAGACGTGACCTGCCGTTCGTGTCGCTGGAACAGAATCTCTCTGGGAATGCGATCCATTTCAGGTTTAGGCCATTAGAGGAAGTATTGATGACGACGAAGATTCACGACACTACGATTCCCAGTTCGAATGGCAAGGGTTCTCTGACGAATGGCTCTTTGGGGGATGTCTCCTTGAGCGATGTGGAGGTAGCGGCGCTAACGGCGCATTCGGGGCTGGCGAAGCCGTTGGGCGAGGCGTCGACGCAGGAGATCTATGCGGAGTTGCTGCGTCGGTTCGATGAGGATCCTACTCGCGATGGGCTGTTGAAGACGCCGGAGCGGGTGGAGAAGTCGATGGCGTTTTTGACGCAGGGATACCACCAGTCGATTGAGCAGGTGCTGCATGGGGCGTTGTTCGACGTGGATTACGACGAGATGGTGGTAGTGAAGGACATTGAGTTTTACTCGCTGTGCGAGCACCACATGCTGCCGTTCTTCGGCAAGGCGCATGTGGCGTACCTGCCGCAGGGCAAGGTGGTGGGGCTGAGCAAGATTCCACGGATTATTGATGTGTTTGCTCGGCGGCTGCAGGTGCAGGAGCGGATGACGCAGCAGATCGCGGAGGCGATTGAGGATGCCATTGCGCCGCAGGGCGTGGGGGTCGTGCTCGAGGGCCAGCACCTGTGCATGATGATGCGGGGCGTGGAGAAGCAGAGTTCGTGGACGACGACGAGTGCGATGCGGGGGGTGTTCAAGACGCAGATGCAGACGCGGAGCGAGTTCTTGTCGTTGGTGCGGCCGCATCGGTAGGGCGGTTCTCCGTTCTCCGTTGTTGAGGGCGGTCCTCAGCAGCTAAACGACTACCGGCTGAAAGCCGGTAGGTTGGGGTTGCGACTGGAAGTCGCCTGAGTGCGGCTGAAGCCGCCTGCAAGGCTTCCGGCTGAGAGCCGGCTTAAGGCTCGGTGGGCGCG
>NZ_JBMHYI010000053.1:0-16626 GCF_058498515.1 Bryocella sp. | reverse complement strand
TGATGTCCCACACGGAATGCGCGTTCTTGCGATACTCCACCATCTCTTCCAGTATCCAGCAAGACGCTGAAAGCACACCGCCTAAAGGCGGTGGGTTTAGACCGGGTGATGGAGACTAAATATCTCTAAGAGCTTTCGTGTTTTCGAGTAAATCATCCTTCCGGTCGCGTACGATACGGCTGGGCCACTTCCATAACAATCACCCCATATAACAATCTGGAGCCTAGAAGAGGAACTTACCATGGATGGAACGACGGCAATTCGCCTTGTTGCAGGTTTAGTCGCACTCGTACTGGTCGCAGTAGTGATCTATCGCAGAAACAAGGCCAAGTCTCTCTAGCCGGCACCTGGCCGCTCTCAGCACCTCCGCACAGCGGGAGCGGCCTCGTACTCGCAACAAAGAAGGAACAGTCCCACTCCAGGACTGACTCCTAGTGTCTCTCTCATATCGGCCGAAGTTACCCGGTCTAAGACACGGAACAACGACGTGGCCCGTCCGGAAGAGTGGCGGCGTAGGCAATGACTCAGCCCCCGGCCAAGACAACCTCACCATCGCCAACCCGCGAGTTCCCAACGAGAATGCACCAAAGCGTCACTCCTGCGTCGAGAGCAATCAAGCTCTACTTCACCGGAAGATTACGCCCACAATCAAGTTAGCCTCGATGGAACGCGGTCCTCGGGGAGCGCTGAGAGAGACGGCGAAGGGACTAGTACCGCAATTGCAGTTCAAAGAAGAGGATCAATGGCTCACGCATACGAAAGTGTCAACCCGAACAACGGCCAGCACATGCAGACATTCCCTGCGCTGACCGACGCCAACCTTGAGAAGAAACTTGCGGCGGCGGCGAATACATTCCAGACGTGGAAGCGCACTTCGTACGCCGATCGCGCTGTCATCATCGCTCGAGCGGCAGATCTGATGCGCGCAAATGTGGACAAGTTCGCAAAACACGCGACGATGGAGATGGGCAAGCTCATCAACGAGGCACGCGGCGAAGTCAAGTTCAGCGCCGATATCCTTACGTACTACGCGACGCACGCAGAGTCCTTCCTCGCTCCGGTCAAGCTTTCTCCCACCTCAGGCGAGGCGCACATGGAATGCAGTCCCATGGGAGTCATCTTCTGCGTGGAACCGTGGAACTTCCCCTACTACCAGCTTGCACGCGTCGCGGGTCCGCATCTCATGGCCGGAAATACGCTCGTGGTCAAGCACGCAGGATGTGTTCCACAGTGCGCCATCGAGTTCGAAAAATTGTGGATGGATGCTGGTGCGCCGGCTGGACTCTACACCAATCTGTTGATCTCCCACGAACAGTCCAACGCCATCATCGACGATCCGCGCATCGCAGGCGTTGCGCTTACTGGCAGCGTTGCGGCCGGCAAGAGCATTGCGGCGCGCGCAGGTGCCAACGTCAAGCCAACTTCCATGGAACTCGGCGGCAGTGACGCGTTCATTGTCCTTGAGGACGCAGATCTCGAGAAGACGATTCCGTGGGCAGTATGGGGACGGATGTTTAACGCCGGGCAGACTTGCTGCGCTTCGAAGCGTTTTATCGTCCTCGATCAGATCGCTGACAGCTTTATAGCCAAATTCAAGGCAGCGCTGGAAGCTTTGACTCCGGGTGACCCCATGGATGAGAAGACGACGCATGGTCCGTTATCGACGGAAGCTGCGCTGCTGCAACTCCTCGAACAGGTAGAGGTTGCGAAAAAGCATGGAGCCAAAGTCCTCACCGGCGGCAAGAGAATGGATCGCCCAGGCGCCTTCATGCAGGCCACCATTCTTACTGACGTCGCTCCTGACAATCCGGCCTTTCGCGACGAGTTCTTCGGTCCCGTGGCCATGTTCTTTCGCGTCAAGGATGAGGCCGCTGCCGTCGCACTCGCCAATGACTCGGACTTCGGCCTGGGAGGTTCTGTCTTCACCCGTGACATCGAACGCGGGAAACGTGTCGCAAGTGCGGTAGATACGGGGATGATGTTCATCAACAACATCGACTGGAGCGATGCCGAGCTGCCCTTCGGCGGTATCAAGTACTCGGGATACGGCCGCGAACTTGGCGACATGGGTATCCAGGAGTTCGTGAACAAGAAGCTGGTCCGCACACACGATATGGTCGCTCCGCTCGTTTAGTGCATCAGCGCCATCAGCATCACGTCTCAATCGCCCCATCAACTAGCACCGAAGTGAGGCACGACCAATGGCAACACAGACGAGTGGAACAGTTCTTGAAAGCCCTGCTGGATCTCAGCCAAAGACGCACGCTTCCATCACCCACAGCGGCAAGAAGAAGCAGATGCACGCCGCTGTCGTCGAGGAGTTCGGCAAGCCTCTCGTCTTGCGCGAATGGGATATCCCCATCGCCGGCCCGGTCAGATCAAATGCCCAACAACCTTTTATCCACGGGAGGACTTCATCCAGGCTGCACAAGACCGTGCCGAGGCGCTCCTTCAAACCAGCGTGAACGGATCAATCGCAAAGGGCTTGCAAGCGAGATTTATCGTGGAAGTCGGAAATGATGCCGTGGGGAACATTCTGGACGCGGTGGAGCGGGAGCAAACGGACATGGTCGTGCTGTCCACTCATGGGATGTCAGGGTGGCGTCCCATGGTCTTTGGGTCAATAGCGGAAAAAGTAGTGAAGCTTCTTTCGTGTCCGCTCTTACTGCTCCGCTCCGCTCGACCATGAACGACCGCGCACACGAATACCCAGAGATCCCTCGTAATCGGCAGTGCCGCTGAACGATCTTGAGAACTCACGTTCCAAGGCCTGAAGAATCGCCGCCTGATTCGTTCCCATCACAAGTCTTGGTCAGCAGGCCTCGCGCCAATGACTGACGGTCTTCCGCCAGCTCACGCGAATAGCCGCGCCGTTGCACGTCACTCGATGATCGTTGATTGTTGTACGCAGGCGAGGATAGCTGCCGAAAGAGACCTCAGGACGCGAAGGGCACGCTAAAAAATCGCGCGCAAACGCTTCGGGTCGTTCGTGCGTCGTGTGGCCTTCAGTTCATCGTGCGCCAGGACACAATCTGACTTCGCACCGCGCTGGCGCCGATATTGCGCGTCTCCAGCAGTACCTCGAAGTGTGGCACCGAGCCGTCTGCGCGTCGGATGTGATTTAGGAACGGCAGTAGTTGAGCATCGTCCAGCACAAAGTCCATTCCCGCTTCTGTGCCGGACATTCCCGTGCCCTCGAGTAGCAGCGCATTCCCATCTCCGGCGAGGCTCGGCATATAGGCCACGACCCCGAAGACTCTCCGCTCCGGATCATTCCTCCGCGACTCCCAATGCCCTGGCTCTCCAGGCTGTGGGTTCCGATTGAGGATCGAGAAGATGCCCTTGTAGTCATCCTGAAAGACGAAGTTCATGTTGTGCTCATACAGCTCATTCCAAGGATCAGCCTCAGAGGAACCAAGTAATATGACATCGCCGGTCTTGAAGTCGTCCGGCCGCAGGTCGCGGGCGTAGCGCACGGATACCTCACTGCCCAGAGACTGCGCTCGATCCTTGAGGCTCAGGATGGTCTTCAGGTCGACCACGGACGTGTAGCGCCGGTTCGCGAGATCGAGAAGGGACTCCTTGCGGGAAGCGTTCGGGCCGATCTGCGGAAGAATCTCGGGCTGGGACCGGTACCCTGCATCGAGATATCCCTTGAGATCCAGATCCTGCCCTGAAAGACCATGGAAGAGGACGAGGCCTGAATCGGGGGCCACCACCATCGTGGGTTGGCCCTTGCGAAAGAGATTGCTCCAAAGCGGATGCGTCGGGGCAGCGACGGCAGCGGGAGACCGAAGGTTTCGGCGGTCATGGATCCACAACAGTACAAGTAAGCAGGTCAACACAATGCTGAGCGACCATGGCAGCCATCGTGGCGTAAGTGCGTCGCTACGAGTCGCCTCGAGATCCCGCGCGGGCGGACGTGGGAACGCCTCGGTCTGGGCCTCGAAGGATGGCGCTACAGCCGGAAATGGAGTGAAGACAGGTTGCGCCTCGAACACTGGCACATACCCTCCCCGGGGAATCACGACCCGAATGGGCTCGTCCGCACCCTCCTGCTGGAAGTACAGTTCGAGGCGATGCCTCAGCCTGCTGGCCTGGCTCCTGACGATGCCATCCACGGACGAGTCGTAGTCGTGCGACCGACCGAAAACTGCGTGACCGATCATGTGCTCGTTGATCTCGGCCTCGCGTCCCTGGAGCGCCAGATCACAGACGTAGCTGAGCAGTGTCCCCAGGCGCTCGCTGCGGGCGAACGTTGGGGATTGCACGATGCGACGCACGAGTTCCCGCCGCGCTCCTTCCGACTCAACTGCCGTCATCTGGGTCGGTCTTCGGGAGTGAGTATCGTACGTTTCAAGATCGGGTCTCGCCGTAACCATATTGTCTCGTTCCCGGAAGATGCTAGTGGATCACGCCCATGTGACGCCACGGTCAATCGCATCAGCCTCACGGCGATGAATCATGATGCATGAACCCCAGGTAAATCGCTCATTCCAGGCTGATTCGAAGCTGAGTCGGTTGAGCACCGGTGAAATGACTGGGTGGGCCTCTTTGCCCCCTGCTACTTCTGACTCATCTCCCAGCGAAGGAAACCAATGAGCGAAGCGATGTTACTCCGAACTCCGAAGGCACCACCTGCGCCGTTCCATCTCTGCAGGATCGTACTAACACTCTGCCTCTTGATGCCGACCACGGTCGCGTTCGCCCAGTTCACCGCTGGACTCCAGGGAAACATTCGCGATGCGGCAGGCGCGAACATCCCGAACGCCCAGATGATCCTACTCAATACCGCGACGAAGGTGCAGCAGCCCAGCACCACTGACGCGTCCGGTCTGTATCACTTCACCAATCTCGGCGCCGGGGAGTACCAGGTGTCCGCATCTGCCAAGGGATTCCAAAACACGCAGGCGCAGTTTACCCTCACCGCCGGCGAAAACCGAGACGTCTCCCTCACCCTCGCCGTTGGGAGCGAGAGCACTACGGTCGCCGTCACCGCGCAATCGCCGTTGCTCGATACCGCTGACAGCCGCGAGCAGGTAACTCTTGGCAAGACGGGCCTCGAGGATCTCCCGTTGGCGACCAGGAATCCCGTCTCGCTTCTGGGCCTCACGCCCGGCGTCACGGGGATCCAGGCAGCCACGACAACCTTCAATCCTGAGACGACGAACCACTACAGCTCGAGCGGCAAGGGCGGCAACGCAAATACTTTCATTGTGGATGGGCTGGATATCGATAGCGACATCGGAGAAGGCGTCAACAATCTGACCCCAAACGTCGATGCGCTCTCCGAAGTAACCATCCAGACGAATATCTATAACGTCGACTATGGCAAGTCGAGTTCCATCGAGACCTTGATGACTTCTCGAGCGGGAACCGCCGAGTATCATGGCTTCGCGAGCGGCTACTACACCTCGCAAGGGCTGCAGGCCCGTGGGGAGTACGGCGTGCCGCAACCGACCCGCGTGACGGCATTCCATACCACCAACCTCTCCTTCGGCGTTGGTGGTCCTATCCTCCCGAACAAGAGGTTCTTCTTCTTTGCGACCCTCGAACCGTATTTCTCGTCTACACCCAATCCGACGACGTCCCTGAGTGGAGCGCTTGCTCCCAACAGTGGAAGCCTCACCTATGAAGACCCTGCGTTCGTAGCGTTCGCGCAACAGGTCAGGCCCAACAGCCTGGAGACATCGTTGCTTACGAAATATCCCGTGGGAAACGTAACGTTCCAATCTACCCTCAATGCGCAGCAGGTCTTCGGAGTGCAAAATACCATCGCGAATACAGGGTGTAATACGCCGAGCACAGATAACATCCCTTGCACGACGCCAGTCTTCGACTCAGGTATCTTCAACGCGCCGACGCCCCAGACGAACTACCAGTACAGTGGGCGCGTCGATAAGGAATTCGACAAAGACCGTTTGTATGGAACTATATTTCGCAATACGCAAGCAACACAGACGCCGAGCCCCAGGCCGGCGTTTCTTATCCACAGCAATTTTTACACGATCGCGATCCAGGGCAACGAAACGCATACCTTCTCGTCCCACCTGGTGAATGAAGCCTTTGGCGGCTACAACCGGATTGAGGGGTATACGCCCAATAAGGGTCTGTTCACCGTGCCAATCGTCAACGTGAGCAATCTGGGAGTCGGCTGGGGATCCCCGAATCCCTACGAGGACTACATCCAGCATGGCTATCACTGGCGCGACGTCGTCACCTACGTACGCGGCAGCCACGACTTCAGAATGGGCTATGAAGGCTGGCATGGAGACGATCTGGCGTACTTCGCCGGAAGATACAGTCAGCCGATCTTTTCCTACACGGGCACTAACGCCATCATCAACCTGATCAACGACAATCCATTCTCGGAAACCAACATCGCCTTTAATCCCGTAACCGGCCAGCCATTTCCCGATAACTACGGATTTGCTGCGACGACGGGTGGAGCTTTCGCGGAGGATACGTGGAAGATGAATCACCGGCTCACAGTGAATTACGGCATCCGCTACGATAACTTCGGCAACGCTTACCCGGCGCTCGGACAGACAGTGCTGGCGAACTTTCATCCGGCTCCGAATTCCTCCTTCAGCGACAGCATCGCCAACGGAGCCTTCACCCAGCAAAGCCACACGTTCGGCCACGATTTGAATTGGATCTTCAGTCCGCGGGCTGGCTTCGCCTACGATCTATTCGGCAAAGGAGACTGGGTGCTGCGAGGAGGTTTCGGTCTCTACCGAGATGAGTTCACGCTGGGCAATCAGGAGAACGGATTGATTGCGAATCCGCCGGGCCCTGTGCGGCCGACCTTCAAAAACGATGGCTCAACACCAGCTCCGGTCTTCGGCTTTGCGACGCAAAACACCTATCCGTTTGGTTTCCCGTACCCAGCGTTTGTCGGGGCCCCACTGGATGCGAAGGGCGGTCGCGTTGGCGGAGGCTTCACCACGATCGGCATTGATCCCAACCTCAGCCTGCCGCGCATCATGAATTACACATTGACTCTTGAACATTCTTTGACCAGGAGCCTTGTGGCCAGCGTGGGCTATCAGGGGTCTCACTCGGGAAACCTGATTACAAATGGTGGCAATCTTGCGGCCCACACCTACGGCAACGATGTCAACGACTTTGCGGGTGACCTGCTGCAACACCCCAGCTTCAGCACCACGGGGGCATACAAAGGAACCGGTATCCAGGACCGGCTCAACACCAGCTTCGCCGCCATCACCTATGCGACCAACGGACCGACCGCGAACTACAACGCCGTGATCGCCGCGATCAAGGGCAGGTTCTCGAGGCGGGGCTTTATTACAGCGTCTTACACCCATTCCAAAGCCATGGACGATTGGGGAAGTTACCCCACCGCTGCGCCGCCTTATAACAGGTATTATTCTCCATCGACATACAACGTGCCCAACGTATTCGCCCTGGGGTGGGCTTACGAACTGCCAGGTGACGGGCTCTCCAACCCGCTTCTTCGCCGCGTAGCTGGAGGCTGGACTCTGAGTGGAATCACGAGCCTTCAATCTGGGACCCCGTTCAGCGTCCAGAACACAAATCCCTTGGCCGTCAGTACCACCGGGACCGACAACGTGCCGATTACTTCGGCCAACTATGCGGCTGAGCTCGCAGCCGGCCATCTGCAGTATGTCTCCACCAGCGGAGACTACAACGCGGACGGAAACAACACCGATTATCCCAACGTGACCTCATACGCGCAGAAACATAACCGAAGTGACTTCCTGAAGGGTCATGGAATCTTCCCTGTCTGCACGGGCGGCGCACTACCGTGCGGCAACTTCACGCTTCCATCGTTCGGCTCGGAGGGAAACGAAACGCCGAATCGTTTCCTCAATCCCGGTTATGCGGATACCGACCTTACGTTGAAGAAGACGACCCGCATCACAGAACGCGTCAGCATGGAACTGCGCCTGGACACCTTCAATCTCTTCAACCGTGTGAATTTTACGGCGGTGGATGCGAAGCTGCAGGACACAACCTTTGGGCAATCGTCGAGCACCTATGCTGCGAGGAACATGCTCTTGGGCGCACGGATCAACTTCTAACCAGCTGCGAGTGATGGCATCGGGTCGTATATCTGGCCCGATGCCTCACTCGCCATCGACAACCACTCACCTGAAGACTAACGCCTATCGACGGCAAAAGATTCATTCACGGCGTCGCGAACTTCGGCCATCGTTGGAGCTACATTTGCTATCTCGTACCAGGTTCAACCGCCGTTCTTTTCTTCGACATCTCGGGATGTCGGGGCTCCTGGGTTCGACGCCCCCCATGTTTGCGGCGATGCTCGATCCGCAGCCAGGGCCCTCTGGCCCAGCGGAGGATCAGGCCAAGCCCGGCGTCTTCCAGTTACTCCCACTTGGCAGCATCGGCCCCATGGGGTGGCTCAGGGATCAGTTACGAATTCAGGCCAACGGACTCGGCGGCCATCTGGCAGAGGCGTGGCCGGACGTCGGTCCCACCAGCGGCTGGCTTGGAGGTTCCGGGGAATCATGGGAGCGTGGACCTTATTTCCTCGACGGTCTGATTCCTCTCGCTTACTTACTCGATGACGCGCGCCTCAAAGCGACGGCACAGAAGTTTGTGGATTGGGCGATCCAAAGCCAAACGGCCAGTGGCATGTTTGGGCCAGCCTCAAACGAGGACTGGTGGCCGCGGATGGTAATGCTCAAGGCGCTCACGCAATACCAGGAGGCCACGAACGACCCGCGCGTAATTCCGATGATGCGACGCTATTGCGCACATCTGCTGGCAGCGCTGCCGGCGCGGCCACTTACCTCCTGGGGTAAGTTTCGATGGCAGGATCAGGCGCTCACCGTGCTCTGGCTTTACGACCGAACGTCAGACCCCGAGCTTCTGAAGCTACTGCATTTGCTGCGCGCGCAAGGGCACGACTGGGTAGCGCAGTACAGCGACTTCCAATACAAGGAACGGATGACTGCCGCTCATCTGGCCCTCGTCTCCAAATTGCCCGGCTTCCGCGATGCCAAGATGGAAACCCATGGCGTGAACAACGCGGAAGCCATCAAGACCGGAGCCATATGGTCACGTGTTTCAGGCTCATCCTCCGATCGACGCGCTGTGCTCAAGATGATCTCCGAGCTCGATCGCTATCACGGTCTTCCCAACGGCATGTTCTCCTGCGACGAGCATCTTGCAGGGCGGAATCCCTCACAAGGTTCCGAACTCTGTTCCGTCGTAGAGTACATGTTCTCCTTGGAGCAGTCGCTGGCGATTCTGGGAGAGGCCTCTCTAGGCGACCGGCTTGAGAAGCTGGCCTTCAACGCGTTGCCGGGTTCGATGACCGACGACATGTGGGCTCATCAGTACGATCAGCAACCCAACCAGGTCGAATGCAGCTTGCACAGAGAGCCCTGGACGACTAATGGCCCGGAATCCAATCTCTACGGCCTAGAACCGAACTTCGGATGTTGCACGGCGAACTTCAGTCAAGGCTGGCCAAAGTTCGCTGCGAGTCTGTTCATGAGTTCCAACGATGGCGGCGTGGTGGCTGCGGCGTATAGCCCTTGCGAGACCCGCATTCATCTGCAGGATGCCGTCGTACACATCATTGAAGAGACACAGTATCCCTTTCGCGGAGAGATCAGGATGACGCTGAATCCCTCCCGGCCGCAGCGCTTTCCCCTGCACCTACGGATTCCTTCCTGGGCAGGCGGTGCGAAGATCTTCATCAACGAGCAGCCGCAGACAACGGCCGAAGCGGGCACATTTGCTCGGCTGGAGCGCGAGTGGAAGCAGGGCGACTTCGTGCGGATCGTCTTCCCCATGCAGCCCACTGCCATTCGCGGCTTCAATGGATCCGTGTCGGTGGAACGCGGCCCGTTGGTCTTTGCTTACAACATAGGCCAGGACTGGCTCAAGCTGCGGGATCGCGGAATGACGGCCGACTGGCAGGTCTATCCCACCTCGCGATGGAACTATGCCCTTGCCGTCGATCCTTCACCAGGGCCCGGCAACTTGACGGCAATCGAGAGCGAAGTTGGAGCCAGGCCGTTTGGCCTGGAAGCCACACCGGTACGGCTCACGGCCCTCGCGAGATTGCTGCCCTCCTGGACTGCAATTGAAGGCGCGGCGGACACCCTACCCCAAAGCCCCGTTGAGAGTTCTGAGCCCGAAGAAGCGATCACTCTCGTTCCCTACGCTGCGGCCAAACTGCGGATCACATCCTTTCCGCGATTGAAGGATTCAGGATCGGTCTAGGGCGACGCACATCCACCTCGTCCGATGGCCCCAGAGACCTGGCCGCAACGCCGTCGTCAGCCTGCTCGACCACCTCACGCCACGCGATCGACAGCCTGATCCCGAAATCCACATCACGACGAAGCTCATCGTCCGCCAGTCCACCGAACCTGCATAAAGACGCGCTTTGGGACCTCAAGTGGCCACGAAGGAAGAGATCAAGGAGACTCGGGCAGAAGGAAGGTCGCTGGCCGGAAGCCGAGTACGAGACACGCGGCGCTGCGCAACGCTATCATGACATCCAGTCGAAATGAACGCTCAGGAGGTACCCATGGCAGCCATCAGTGCTCCCCTCGAAACAGATTCGCCTGCGACTGCGCACGCACCACTCGCGTTTCTTTACGAGCATCCACAGTGGTTCAACCCTCTCTTCGCGGAGCTGGAGCGGCGTGGTACTAGCTTCAGCAAGATCTATATCCCCGATGCGTTCTATGACATTGGCGCGAAGGTTCCGTTCCGTGTGCTCTTCAACCGCATGAGTCCGTCAGCCAAGAGCCGCGGCAACGGCTCTGGAATCTTCCATACGCTTGCGTACCTGGACCATCTTGATTTGCTGGGCGTGCGTGTCATCAATGGAGCGAAGGCGTTTCGCTACGAGGTCTCGAAGGCGGCGCAACACTCGCTGCTCCGTTCCCTCGGCATTCGCTACTTGCCTTCGCGCGTGATCCACACACCACAGCAAGCGCTCGCCGCGTCGAAAGGCTTGCGCTTCCCGATCATCGTGAAGGCCAACATTGGCGGCAGCGGCAAGGGCATCGTGCGTTTCAACACGAAGGAAGAACTCGAAGCCGGCGTCGAACATGGGCTGATCGATCTCGGGTATGACAGCGTTGCACTGGTGCAGGAGTTTGTGCCCGCGCGCGGAGGCTACATCACGCGCGTCGAGACACTCGCCGGCAAATACCTGTATGCGATCCACGTCTATCTCAACGGTGAGACCTTCGACCTCTGTCCCGCCGACATCTGCCAGACTTCCGCGGGAGAGAGCCTGAATAACGCCTGCGTGTTAGAAGCGACGAAGTCGGGGCTCAAGGTTGAGGGCTACACGCCACCCACCGAAGTCATCGCCAACATTGAGCGCATCGTGCAGGCTGCAGGCATCGACGTTGGCGGCATCGAGTACATCGTCGATGACCGCGATGGCGAGATCTATTACTACGACGTCAATGCGCTCTCGAACTTCGTGGCCGATGCCCCGCGCGTGATCGGCTTCAATCCCTTCGTGAATCTTGCTGACTTCCTCGAGGACGAGGTGCGGCGTGCCGGGTAAGCACACGATGCGATTCGGCTACTGGATGCCGGTCTTCGGTGGCTGGCTGCGCAACGTCGAAGATGAGGGCATGACGGCCAGTTGGGACTATGTGAGCCGTCTGGCGAAACGCAGCGAGGAGATCGGCTTCGATCTCTCGCTCATAGCCGAACTGAACCTGAATGACATCAAGGGGATTGACGCGCCGAGCCTCGACGCGTGGTCGACCGCCGCGGCACTCGCAGCTGTTACCAGCACGCTGGAACTGATGGTGGCCGTGCGTCCGACGTTTCACTCACCTGCACTCTTTGCCAAGCAGGCTGCCAATATCGATCACATCAGCAATGGCCGGCTTGCCCTCAATGTGGTGTCTTCGTGGTGGGAACAAGAGGCGCGGATGTACGGCGTCGACTTCGACAAGCATGATGACCGCTATGGCCGCACTGCGGAGTGGCTCGACGTGGTGAACACCCTTTGGACGCAGGACCGCACCACGCACGAGGGCAAGTATTATCGCGTGGAGGACACCGTACTGGAGCCCAAGCCGGTGAGGTCGCCTCGGCCTGCGCTTTACGCCGGTGGCGAATCGGAAGCCGCGAAGAATCTCATCGCTCAGAAGTGCGATGCCTACGTGATGCACGGCGATTCGCCCGAATACGTCGCCGAGAAGATCGCGGACATGCGTGAGCGTCGTGATCGCTTCGGCCTGCCTCCGATGCAGTTCGGCGTCGCCGGTTACAGCTTCGTGCGTGACTCCGAGGAAGAGGTCCGCGCCGAACTCAACCGGATCACCGACGTGAAGGGCAATGCAAAGGGCTTCGCGAACTATCAGCAGTGGCTGCAGGGCACCCAGCTCGAGCAGAAGATGTCGCTCGAGGAATACTCCGTGTCCAATCGCGGCCTGCGCTCAAAGCTGTATGGAACGCCAACGCAGGTGCAGGACCAGGTGGGGCGCTTCGAGGAGGCCGGGGTCGATCTCCTTCTGCTGCAGTTCAGCCCTCAGCTGGAAGAGATGGAGCGCTTCAGCGCAGCGGTCCTCCAGTGAGGCTGTCACTAGCCGCTGCGTTCCGCATGAGCGGCTAGGACTCTACCCGAGCGCAAAGCCACAGTTCAACTCTGCGGCCATACCTGCTGCTGATATGCCGTCAGCATTCGGAACACCATCGATCGCGATGGATTTCGTCATGGTGACGGTACCGAAGCCACCTGGATAGAGTGCACGATTTCGCCGAAAGCCGACGTCTTGCAGCCAGCGCCTGCCCCCGTCCTGCAGGGCCGTGCGGTTGCGGGGGTTAGCATCATCGCCTACGTCAAACACCCAGGTGTGGGTCGCCTGCGCGGGCAACGAGATGAGGACGAAGGGAGTGGACAACAAGGAGGGACGAGTGTTTCATGGCAAGGCCTCCTGATGAATGAGTAGGCGAGAAGTCTACCAACTCGATACGCGGACGGGTTTATAAGATCGCGATCACTTTGTATTTATGGAGTTCTCTTAATGGCATAGGCTAGAATACCCAGAGTAGATACCGTCTGCCGAGGCCCATGAAGACCAGGAAGCTGCATACGCCATCGATCGTGCTCGAATGGGAGACGGTCGCGGATGGAGGCGTCGATCGTGCGGAGCGGGGGCTACGCGAGGTTAATCGTCAACTTGCAGAGTTATGTGAGGAGATGGCAGAGCCGGCCGAAGTCATTATCTCTTACGAAGAGAGGACTGTCTCCAGTCGCGAGCTACGTGCCATCCTGGATCTCGCGGCGGGTCCTGACGGCTGGGCCTGCCCAGTGTTACTGGTTCCTGTTCCGGACGGAACGCATTACTATGAGAAAAAGAATGCTGGGGGCCGCGCGTCGAAGAACAGCATTATCGTCTTTCTCGATACGTACCTGATTCCCGATTTGAACTGGCTGCGCCATATTTTGCGCGCATTCGACGATTGGTCGATCTCCGTCCTGCTCGGAGCCACCCATCTGGACCATGTGACGACGTACGAGATGGCTGTGGCACTGATCTGGATCTTTGATCCAGCCACCGAGGGCCGCGGGATCCAGCCGCTGCGGAGATATTCGTCCAATAACCTGGCTTTTCGGCGAGAGCTCTTTCTCAAGTTTCCATTTCCGGAACATCCCACCTACCGCGGACAGTGCGGGGATCTGGGCAAGACGCTGCTACGGATGGGCATTCCGATGGCGGAGCACACCGATGCGAGAGCCAGCCACCCACCTCCGCCGCTAGTGCGAGGGTTCGTGCATCGCGCTTGGTCAGCTGGCCAGGATGAGCAGTTCTATGCGAACCAGAGAACCGAGACGACTTATAAATCGGCGCTGCGGCAATGGTGGCGTGACTATGGCGTGGTGGCTCGTCGGATT
Source organism: Bryocella sp. (assembly GCF_058498515.1). Classification (NCBI taxonomy): domain Bacteria; kingdom Pseudomonadati; phylum Acidobacteriota; class Terriglobia; order Terriglobales; family Acidobacteriaceae; genus Bryocella; species Bryocella sp. Next base: position 2,729 of record NZ_JBMHYI010000053.1, on the reverse strand, counting down.
CGCACGCGCCGCAAACTGCTGAGGCCAACACCCGCTGCCGAGCGCCTTGGCTGGCTCCTCGGTTGGGCGTACTACGGCATCAAAGCGGCTGGGTATCTAAGCAAGGTCCACCAAACCACCGAGCGCGCGCCGACCGAACAGGTTCGGCGAGGAGCGTAAACCACACGAACATGGGACAGATGGCTCTCTTCTAACAAGCTACGACGCGCAGGTGTAGAAGTCGGTTTGCGGAGGCGTCGAAAAGCCAGTAAGCGTCACCTCAGCAACATCGGCCGCCTTAGCTTGCGGCTTCGTCCATTCGCGACGTACAAGCTGATCTTCCTGCGTTGATGCGGAAGACTCTTGAGCTTTGCGATCGATGTTCATGGGTGTCCCTTTCCTGGATCGGGCCATTCGGCAACAGATTCTAGCCGATGCGAGCTGCGGACATCCTACAGCCCGGAATGCTGAGTAAGCAAATCAGCCGTTCTAGCTACGGACCCACTCCACCGCAGAATAGACAGCTTGACCTGCTCGGAGACGTGACACGAGATATAAAAGTGGCTCTCTATACAACCCATTCCGACTAGATAGTGTGGCTTGTAGGTGTTCTCTGTTAGGGCAGCAAGGCGGGAGGGACCATCAACGGGCAACAGGGCCTCGGAATCTCCGCGCTCGAGCAGAAAAATATACCTAAGCATGACCGGATTTTGCTGCGTAACGACAGGCAGCAGATATTTATCACGCTCACCGGGGAGCGGCGCCATGCTCTCGGCAGCTATCACAAACCGGTCACAGGCATCGCGCCATAGCTTGAGTCCAGTTTTACTGGGCCACGCCATCACAGGACCGGGGTCCGCATACAGCGGCGTCACATCGTCGCCGAGCAGCGACCAACCTCGGCGCACCAATTCCATTGCAAGTGTCGACTTTCCTGCTCCGGACGGGCCTGAAATTGCGACAGCGAAATCCTTTCCCGGAGGCACCAGGGAAGCTGCATGCAAAGGGAGACCGCCGCGCTGATGGATAAGCGCCGCCCGAGCCGAACCGGATAGGTACTGTTCCGCTACCAGCGCGTTTGCGGCTTCGTCTCGCACCATCTCAATCAACTTCCCATCGGTGACGAGAAACTTCGCGACACACGGCACCTTCTGCAGCAGAGCGCCTGGGCGCGCCATGGTCCAGCCACCAACACGTACAGCGTCCTGCAGCGTGTCAGGGAGCGAGGCGACCTCTCTGACTTCGGCGCCGGGGACACCTGGCACCGGCACCGGTGCCGAAATGGGAATGAGGATCACGATATCTCCTGTTCGAGCAAAAAGAGTCCTGCATCGATCGAGCGGTCGATGGGAGAGGTGAGCGCTCCGGAGATTTCGCCTGCGCGAACCCGCTCGAGCGACTTACGCAGGAGATCCATGTCAAAGAGGCTTCGGCAGGTTGACGACGTTTCCATGCGGTCGCACACGTCATAGTACCGGGCAATGCGCGTGCCATGTTGGCGGCGTAGTCCGCGGATTGTCCCCCCCTCGTTTGGCGTAAACGGATCGCGTCGGGCAGAAGGCCACGTCCGATCTCGCGCGCCAGTCCGCGACCACAACCCTCGGGGGCGAAGGCAGCCAAGGGAAACGAGAGCAAAAGCTCGAGCAGACGGCGATCGGCGGTTGGGTCGCGCCATTCCAATCCCCACATGGGCAGCGGATCTGCGGCCCAGACATAGTTGGAGAGCGTCATTGATCGAACGAAGGACGCGCGAGTGCCTGGCTTCGGTCGACGCGGACGCAGAACGTCCCGGTGTTGCGCGCGAAAAGAGCTGGTTGTCAGCGACAGATACTCTATCTTTTCTGCATGGGCTCGATTGCGGAAGGCTCTGAGAGCAGGAGGTTGCAGGGCCGCCAGGACGGCTCTCCACAACGGCCTGCCCTCGCCCTGGTGGAATGCGACGGCATGTTGTATGCCCGCTCTCCATTGCCACTTGCGCAACAACTCCTGCGAGCCCCCGTTGCCCGAATAGCTCAGGCTGAAGTTGCCGCGCGCTCCTATCAAGAGCACACCAGGCCCGGCACTTCGAGCGATGCTATCCAGCCAAAGATGATTGCTCCCGTTGCGGACGGGCGAGCCGGAACGTTGGTGCATCTGCGGCAAAAGATCGATGGCCGCCCGACCATCGCTGCTCAAGATGAGGTGTTCGATGTTGGGGTGGAACGCGGCCACTTGTGCGGCAAAGGGTGCGTCGTCCGCATCCCACCCAGGACGCAGGAAGACAGGATTTTCGGTGGAAGGAGCTGAGGTGAACGCTCTGAGCGAGGCCCCGCGTTCTCCGAGAAAACGTGCGGCCGTGGTTGTCACCAGGCCGAGTCCAGGCCGCCGCTCAACGTGGCGGATACTGGTCTCGCCGAGCGAAGGCAGCTAACCACCGCACTCACAAAGATCTCTTGCGCTGCTGCGACATATTCTGCCGGGTCTCGAAAACTAGCGATGCGCGTGCCGGGCTGCCACCAGCGCCGCACCTCTGCAGCTCCACCGGAGTTCCAACGCAGACATTCTCCCCCAGGTAATTGGCGGATGTTCTGGAACGGCGTCCGCCCCGGCACGTAACGCGCCTCTGCCGAAAGACCGAGAGCGACGACATCTAAACGACTACCGGCTGAAAGCCGGTAGGTTGGGGTTGCGACTGAAAGTCGCCTGAGTGCGGCTGAAGCCGCCTGCAAGGCTTCCGGCTGAGAGCCGGCTTAAGGCTCGGTGGGCGCGGT
>NZ_JBMHYI010000052.1:0-29054 GCF_058498515.1 Bryocella sp. | reverse complement strand
TGCGTAGCTTACTCGACACGATCGAGGGGCCAGTTCTTCTCGTCTCTCACGCCTACGGTGGGGCAGTCATCACCCAAGGCGGCGACGATCCCAAGGTGAAGGGCCTCATCTATGCAGGCTCACCCATGCCTGCGGCGGGTGAGTCCACTAACGACTGTCTCTATCGGTTTCCCGGCGGCGACTTCGCTTCGTCCGCTGATCTGATTCCATACACTCTGCCCGACGGAACCAAAGGCACGAATATCCTCATCAAACCCGAGAAGTACGCGTACCTTCTTGCCGCCGACGTACCAGAGAGCAAACTCGCCCTGATGATCGCCACGCAGCGACCGATTGAAGCCGCGGCGCTCGCCGACATACTGACATCGGCTGCGTGGACGACCAAGCCTAGCTGGCAAATAAGGCCGCTCTTGGACCCCGTCATTCCCCAGGACGAGTTCAAGTTCGAAGCTGAGCGCGCCCATTCTACGGTCATTGAGTTGAACTCTTCGCACGCCATCCCCGTCACTTTTCCCGATGTGGTAGTCGACGTAATCAACCAAGCGGCCCGCGCAGTCACCGAGTAGCGGTGGCCTGTTGAGTGGAGGTTCTGTCGCAATGATCTCGTGGGGCAGCTCACGCGTACCCCTCGGGCGAAATACAACAGCCACTACAAGGAGAAGAGCATGCACACTGAAGTCCTGAGATATGAAGCGAATGGCCTGAACATGGAAAGCGTCTTGTATTTCGATGAGACCAAAACGGGCAAGCGCCCAGCGGTTCTGGTATTCCCCGAGGCTTACGGCCTAAGCCCGCACGCCAAAGAAAAGGCACAGCGTCTGGCTGAACTGGGCTATGTGACTCTCGCCAGCGACCTGTACGGCGAAGGCAAGAACGCCAGCACGCTAGAAGAGGCAATGGCGTTTGTCGGCCCGATGCTCAAGGACCCCTTTATAAACCGGGCCTATGCCGAAGCCGGCCTCAAAGCGCTGATTGCCCGGCCGGAAGTCGACCCAAGCAGAATCGCCGCCATAGGTTACTGTTCCGGGGGCACCGTAGCGCTGGAACTAGCGCGTGGAGGGGCGGATGTGAAAGGTGTCGCTGGTTTTCACAGCGGCTTGGCGACAGAGCGCCCAGGGGACGCCAAGGACATTAAGGGGAAGGTGCTGGTTTGCATCGGCGGTGATGACCCGATGATCGGGCCGGATATCCGTCAAGCATTTGCCGAGGAAATGAACGCAGGCAAGGTCGACTGGCAGCTCCATCTCTATGGTGGAGTGGTGCACAGTTTTACCAACAAGGAAGCCGAAAAGCGCGGGCACCCCGATGCCATGCGCTATAGCGCATCGGCTGACAGACGCTCCTTCCAAGCGCTGGGGAACTTCCTGGAGGAGATCTTCGCTTGATGTTGCCTTGTTCGTCCCGACCATCGTAGCCGCTGTGGCCGAGCAGGCTGCGAGGGCCATCACGCGGAACTGAATTCTATTCAACAGAGGTTCCTGCGCCACGTCGCACCGGCGTAGGAACCGAAACACAAGAGGTCACCTGGTTGCATGCATACGGGACCAGTGAGCCCATTCTCAGATGTGGAGCAGAGCAACATCTCACCACGTCGTAGGACACAGGAGTACAGAATTGGCTAACATCTTTGAACCCATTCAGCTCGGACCTTTCACGCTTGCAAATCGTGTCTTTATGGCTCCCCTCACGCGCACGCGCGCCGATGTGGACGGTGTTCCAAGCGAATTTGCCGCGACGTATTACTCGCAACGCGCTTCCGCCGGGCTCATCGTGACCGAGGCGACCCAGATCTCACCCATGGGTAAGGGGTATAGCAATACTCCTGGAATACATTCCCGCGCACAGGTGAAGGCGTGGTCTGAAATCACTGAATCCGTCCACAAAAGCGGAGGCCGGATTTTCCTTCAGTTGTGGCATGTTGGTCGCATCTCCCATACCTCCTTGTTGCCAAACGGCGTGCAGCCCCTGGCACCATCCGCGATCCGAGCCAATGCCTATACACACATTGCCACCGGTTCGGCACAGGTCTCGGAGCCCGTGGCATTGACGACGAGCGGGATCAAAGAGACCTTAGTCGACTACAGGCACGCTGCTGAAAACGCTAAGACAGCCGGATTTGACGGGGTTGAGGTTCATGCTGCGAATGGATACCTGATCGATCAATTTCTCCGAACAGGGACGAATCAGCGCACCGATGAATACGGGGGCACGGCGGAAAACCGGGTCCGCTTTCTTGCTGAAGCCGTCGAAAAGGTACTCGAAGTGTGGGACAGCAAGCAGGTCGGTGTGCGGATCTCTCCGACGGTTGACTTCAACGACATGATGGACGCTAATCCGCACGAAACCTTCTCGGTCGCGGTGGAAAAGCTCAGTGGCTATGGGCTTGGGTATCTTCACGTCGTGGAGCAAGCACAAGACAGCAAAGGGAGCGCCGAGGAGGGTATCGCCTTATCGGCACACCTAAGAAAACTTTGGGAAAGTGTCTACGTCGTGAACGGCGGATATGACGGACCCAGGGGCGAAGAAGCGGTACGGTCTGGTCATGCCGATGCTGTTGCATTTGGCCGCGCCTTTCTAGCCAACCCGGATCTTCCGAAGAGGCTGCAACTGGGTGCCCCGCTGAATGCAATGGACCCGACCACTATCTACGGAGGCGGCGCTGAAGGCTACACGAGCTATCCCACGCTGACCGAGCACCTGTGAAGAAATGATCTTCACATGGCGAACAACTGCGGATAGAAGAGTGCAAACTGAGACGCGCGGATATACGTCTCCCTAAGTGCCGCTCTTGGAGAGTTGATGGCTGAGACCGCGAATGAAAGCAATAGACACTGGCAACATGTCCACTGCTGCCCTCAGTGCGGGTACGTCGTCAAGGCGGAAGATCTGAGCCATACGGCCATTGCGACAGGGGTTATGATCTGCCCCAAATGTGATTGCTCAGGACCCATAAATTTAGAGATCGTACCAATGGAGAACCCGGACCAATAACCAGAGCATGTTTCCTAAATGGATTCGGTTTCGTCGCCGTGGGCAGAAACGCTGACCTGGTCGTGGTTGTGGAAATCCGAGAAGCCATATCGGCCAGATCGAAAATGTTGATTCAGTCTTCCGCGTTGGCTTGGAGTTCATTTTCGCAAGACTGTTGAAATCTATAAGAGGACATTTCGGGAGTTACTGAGTCGAACCGTCGAACACGTAAAGTCCCTTGTCCTGAGCCCCGCCTCGAAAGGTAAATGATGTCTCTGTTGTTGGTCATGCTGCTGTATCCAATGCCTACATCTTCATCCGTTGTGCGAATAAACCAGGTTCCATCAGCCCTGCTGCGTAGCAACTCCCTTGCCAGCGCATCAGTTGACCAGAGGACCAGCGGAGCAACTCCGTCGGAGGCATCTTCGCTGCAAAGCAGGCTCTACCTGCAGAATCAGCTTTTCAAAGAGCAGGCTGCTTCGGACGCAACTCCGAGTTCTGGAGAGAAGAGGTCGCTGCTCGGCGACTTTTCTCTCGCCGCAAGCGTGCGACAGAATGCGATCGACCGTGGGTTTCGGACAAGGCTCGCCGCCATCTCGCCCGACGGATTTCCCGAACAGGATCGAATCTCGCACGAACTCATGCTGCGTGAATTGGATCAGCGAATGACAGATTATGCCCTGAGGACCTATGAGATGCCGCTCACCCAATTTAGAGGCATCCATACAGATCTTGCGGATATCCCGCGGTCGCTGCCGTTCCACTCTGTAATGGATTACGAGAAGTACATAACGCAACTGCATGAGATTCCGCTGGCGTTCGAGCAGACGGTTGAGGTGTTGAAACAGGGGGAAAGTGACGGGTTGATGCCGGTGCGTCTGTTGCTTGAGCAGATCCCCGCGCAGTGCCAGGGAATCATTGCGGAAAACCCATTTCTCTTGCCGACGACGAAGTTTCCGGCGTCGATTGCGGTGGCTGATCAGAAGCGTCTCACCAGTGAGATCGTCAGTGCGACGACCAATGAGGTCTTGCCCGCATACAAGCGCTTCGCTGCCTTTGTTGCAAACGACTATGCGCCACATGGGCGCACCACAATTGGTTTGAATAGCCTTCCAGATGGAGCTCGGCGATACCAGAACGCTATCCACGAACAGACTACGACGAACATGACCCCGGCCGAGATTCATGCGCTCGGGCTTCGAGAGATCGCTCGCATCAATGGACTCCTCACCGACCTTGCGCATAAGGCGGGATACCCCGATTTGAAAAGCTTTCGTGCTGCGCTGAACAGCGACCCCAGGTATATCCCGACGTCAGCGGACCAGATCGTGGAAGATTTTAGGCATTACGTCAACCAGATGGAACCCCGTCTGCCTGAGCTCTTCCTTGACTACCCCAGAACAAAGCTGGTCGTCGAAGCGATACCCGCATCGCAGCCCCAGATGGGCACGCATCACGTCGATGGGAACGCAGACGGAAGCACTCCGGGGCGCGTCGTCGTAGCTACTTCCAACTACGCCCATCGTAGAATCATCAGCGATGAAACACAGGCTTATCACGAAGGTATTCCGGGACATGAACTGCAAGTCACCATCGAGCAGCATCTGAAAGGCTTGCCAGCCTTCCGGTCACAGATTCGCAACAACGCCTATATCGAGGGCTGGGCGGTGTATGCGGAGGCGCTCGGCAAAGAGATTGGATTCTTTCAGGAACCCGCCTCGGATTACGGCCGACTGAACCTCGAACTCTTGAGGGCAGTTCGCTTCGTTGTGGATACCGGCATCCATGCGGACGGATGGACCCGCGACCAGGCGGTCACTTACTTCCGCGAGAGCGGCGCCGCCGACGAACCCACCATACAGTCTGAGATCGATCGGTACATCGCGCTGCCTGCTCAAAGCCTCAGCTACAAGATCGGTCAACTCAAGATCCGCGAGTTGCGAACCCGAGCACAGCAGCAGCTTGGCCCACGCTTCGATATTCGCAAGTTCCATGACGAGATACTCAATGCCGGCAGCTTGCCCATGGATATGCTGGACACTCGGATCAACGACTGGATCAAGAGCGAACAAGCCGCCGGGGAAAAATCAGGCAACCGCGGATGAGCTCCCGAGGGTCGCCACTCATGGACAGCTCGTCGCTTGCGAATTTGGCATTCATAAACAACGTTGGCATGGCCATCAAAAAATAAAGGGTGCAACATGAAGATGCTCTTTGCAACTACTCTCGTTCTCGCTTCCTTCGTTCCCGCTACGACCCCGGCTGAGAATCCCTGGAATGGGACCTGGCTTCTCGACACTGGCAGAAGCACTCCAGGAATCAAGGATCAGGCTGCGGAGGGGTATAGGTTTACGCTGCAACCAGACGGGCAAATCAAGTGGGAGATTCCATCTCTTGGCGAGGTGGTCACCGGCAAGACGGACGGTGTGCCAATGGAGATCCATAGAACGAAGCCGACTCCTGGGCTCACCTTGAGTGTCAAAGCCGAGGGTCCGACGGTACTTCTCTACAAGGTCGCTCGCGATGGAAAGCCAGTGGGGGAAGGTCGAATGACATTGGTGGAGAACGGCAAGGCTTGGGTCGATATTTCGTGGCCCGCAGGCCAGCCGCAATACGCGGGTGAAGTTGTATATGTGAAGCAATGATGCCAATTCACCGAATGCATCCGCCGAAACATAGGCTGTGACGCAATCTGGTAATTTGCCTAACGCCCCAAGGGAGGAGGCCATCGCCTTGTAGCGATCAGGCTGGCATGGGAAGCGGGAGCTGCTTGACGGTGTCGAAGCGCGAAAGCTTCTTCACGAAAGTCCGCATGAACTCGCTCGCAAGTTTCGATTTGTTGTCCGCGCGAGCTGCGATATAGGTCTTCAGCAAGAGGGATTCTTCCATGAGAGGGCGGACTGTTACCGTCTCTCGGGCGATTCGCAATGCACCCGACTTGGTAAGAAAAGCCAAGCAGCGTCCATGGGCGATGAACGGGAAGGCCTCCTCTGCGGTCATCACATGGTGGATCTGCGAAGGCTTGACCCGCTTCTCCCGTGCCACCCTCAAGATTGTGTCATAGAGCGCAGGATGGACCCTCCGCTCAAACAACACCCATTCCTTCCCGTCCAGTGCGGTCATAGATAATTGCTCGTGAACTGCCGTCTCATCGTCCTCGGACATCGTGATGTAAAACGGCGCTTGAGCAATTTGTGTAGCTGACAACATTGGCGACATTGGCGGCTCTGTTGTGATTGCCAGGTCCATTGAGCCGGAGAGTAGCTCATGCACGAGGTCCAAGGAAAACTGACTGGAGAGCTCCACCCTCAGGGATGGGTAGAGTGGAAGTTGAATGGAACGAAGCGTCGAGATGAGAAAAGGATCGGTGTAGGGGGATCTCCCTATGTTCAATACAGCTTCGGAGTTTTGTATGACCGCGCGTGCGGCGTGTACCGCTCTGTCAAGGTGTAGTACAGATAGTCGTGATTCCTCAATAAAAGCACGGCCCGCATCGGTGATCGCGACCATCTGGCGGTTGCGGTCGAAAATCGAAATCCCAAGCCAATCTTCAAGCGCGGAGATGTGTTTAGTCAGCGTCGGTTGGCTAATGTGACGCATCCTCGCTGCCCGCGAGAAGCTCAAGGTTTCCGCCAGCGCTATGGCTGATTTCAACAGGCTGAGTAGATTGCGCGTCATAATCCGATCCCCCGCGTTCTGCTCTACATGGGGAGAATCTGGAGTGACCGTTGCCGCGTTAATCGTTGCTAGCAGAGGACGTAAATTGCGATCCTAGTACGATTCGGCGCGGAAGCAAAGTCATCGCAAGACACCCCTAACTATTCTGATGCTTTTCTGGTGCAACTGTTTGCCCTCAGGCAACCCAGCGGTCGGTTATTCAACAACGGAATAACGAACTTCCGCATTGGAATTGGACAGTCGAAGTCGCTTACGACATCGTTATAGCCAACGTGGAGAGAGAATGATTCTCCGTTAGCGCTAGATTCGTTCTCCGCGTCAATTTCCTCGCGCATGGTCAATGGGCGCGATGTCGTCGGGAGTTCAACCATGCCGGAAATGCGAAAGCCAGTGGCTTCAGAACACGGCGCACCTCCGATCTTTGGACCAGGAGCGCAACCATTGCTCAACAGCAGCCAGGCAGCTCAGTTTCTGGGGGTGCATCCCCGAACTTTGCAGCGAATGGTGGCACGTGGACAGATCGCTGGGGTGCGAGTCGGCAAACTGTGGCGCTTCGTTCCGTCGTCCATTCGGGACTGGATAAACGAGCACGAAATCGCCAGTTGAACTAGGGTTTCCGGCTACTTTTGTGCTGGCTTGAAGCGTCGCACTGGGCTACGCTTTAAGCAGCCATCTGTGCTGTGAAATCGAGGAGAAATGCCTTGATGGATCACACACGATATCAATTTGGAAGCGTCACCCTTAAGAAGCGGGCGAAGGGAGCCGATGTCTGGGAGTTCCGGTACTACGAGACGCAGGCCGACAACACGAGGAAGCGTAAAGCGACCTTCGTCGGGACCACGAATCAGTACAAGAACAAGTCAGAAGCTCGGGTTGCAGTCGAAGCCCTTCTCCTAAAACTCAACGAAGAGAAACCACAGCATCACCTGGGAGCTGTCACCTTTGGCGCGATCTGCGACCGATACATCGAGGAAGAGTTGCCGCAACGCTACTCAACCCGAAAGTCGTATCTGTCGAATATCAAGCTGCATATACGCCCAAGGTGGGAACGCTACCTGCTACACCAGATCCGGCCCATGGTGGTCGAAGGATGGTTGAAGAACTTGGACATGGCCCCAAAGTCTAAGGCTCATATCCGCAGCGTCATGCACCTGCTGTACGAGTGTGCAGCTCGCTGGGAACTCTTCAACGACCGTCGCAATCCCATCGAGATGGTTCGGGTTAAGGACAGCACGAAGCGTCGTCAGCGCCCAGCCGTGTTGACTGTGAGTGAGTACGAAGCCATCCTCGGTCTGTTGAAAGAGCCGTACCGAACGATGGTGATTGTTGCGCAATGTCTCGGTCTTCGCGTGAGCGAAATCGCGGCACTCCAGTGGCAAGACTTCGATTTTGAACGGCAGCAACTTCTCGTGCAGCGGAGCATCGTGAACGGGAACGTCGATGACGTCAAGACGGAGTATTCACGAGACCATGTACCGCTGCACGAATCTCTAGTCGAGGTTCTGCTCGCATGGAGCAAGCAAGCCTTGCCGACGGAAGAAGGCTGGGTCTTCGCGAGCGCCCATACGAACAAGCCTTATCACCCGACCGATATTCAGAAGCGGCACATCCGCCCTGCGGGGTTTTGCCTTGTGGCATGTCCGAATTGCGGAGCTGGGGTCGGCGTCTGGTGCTCGCAGGATCGACCGACACCAAACGGCAAGCGGCTGCTCATCCACGATGAGCGTAAGGCGAATGCCGGGAAATACAGTCGGATCGGCTGGCACACGTTCCGCCACACGTACCGTTCGTGGCTGGACGAGACAGGAGCGCCGATGAAGGTGCAGCAAGAGTTGATGCGTCACGCGTCGATTCAGACGACGATGAATGTCTATGGACAGGCTATGTCGTCCTCGAAGCGGGAAGCGAACAGCAAGGTCGTGGAGATGGTGCTCAAGCCTGTACGGGCGAGTGCCTAAAACCATGAATTTTGCGAATGGGAGTCAGTGGGAGTGAATCTGAAGGAAGGCTCAATCAAAATCGCTTCGTAACTAATTGATTTGATTGGTTGCGGGGGTAGGATTTGAACCTACGACCTTTGGGTTATGAGCCCAACGAGCTACCGGGCTGCTCCACCCCGCAAAATCAGTATACGGCGGATGAATGCCGGGGGTCAAACGTGTGACGGAATGGTGACATGGGCGTCGAAAGAGCTGGATTGGCGGGGCTCTGGAGAGGTCCGACGCGAGATGACCGAAGGTCCTATCGTGAGATAACGGAACTTTTTCCTCTGCTTCGCGTCTTTGGAAGTGGCCACCGGTGGCGCTATGGCGGCTTGTTCTGGCATCTGAATAAGATGTGGACAGGCCGTGAAGCAAAACAAGGCCGGGGCTTTATGCCGTGTCGGGCGACAAGAGTTGCTGACACGTGCCAGGAGGAACGAACAATGCGATGGCAGAGGAAGACGGGAACTCACGGCGGCGCGGTTGGGCTGGCCGGAGGTCTCATGCTGGCGGCTATGGTTGCAGGGGCTGCGGGCGCGCAGTCGCAGCCGGAAGCGCAACAGGCGGGAACACAGATTACGGATGCGCAGATTGAGTCCAACGTGCTGCAGGCGCTGGCCGGAGCTTCGGACCTGTCGACGCAGAACATTCAGACTTCGACCGTATATGGCGTGGTGACGCTGAGCGGCAACGTGCACAGCGAAGCGCAGCGGACCGAGGCTGAGAACCTGACGGCGAAGACGGCGGGCGTGAAGAAGGTGGTCGACGAACTGCAGCTGGGCGATACGCCGCCTCCGCAGCAGGCGCAAGCGAACGGCGCAGCGGACCAGCCGCCGCCTCCGGGCTGGGTGCTGCAGTCGGATGGGACGTATGCTCCTCCGGCGGGCGATCAGTCGCAGCCCCAGGGACCGCAAGGTGCGCCGAATCAGCAGCAGCCTGCCTATAGCCAGCAACAGCCTGGACCTCAGCAGGGGTATCCGCAGCAGCAGTATCCGCAGCGTCAACCGATGTATGCGGGTCAGCCTGGGCCGTCGTATGTGCCGCCTCCGGGAGCTTCGGCAGGGCAGCGCGCGGGAATTCCGGTAACTGTGGCGGAGGGATCGACACTGCAGATCCGGATCAATCGCGGGCTGGATTCCAAGCACACACAGCCGGGCACGCCATTTGACGGCACGGTGTTGAACGACATCGTGGCCAACGGTGTGGTGGCGATTCCCCGGGGAGCGCAGATCTCAGGCGTGGTGGTGGATTCGAAGTCGGCCGGCGCGCTGAAGGGCCGCGGCGAGCTTGCGCTACAGCTGAACAGCCTGACGCTGGGCGGACAGGTGTATCCGATCAATACCGATGTGTGGTCGCGCGAAGGTGCGGACAAGACCAATCGGACGGTGGGCAGCGCGGTCGGGCTGGGTGCTCTGGGTGCCCTGTTCGGCGCGGTTGCAGGCGGCGGAGCGGGCGCGGCGATCGGCGCGGGCGTAGGCGGAGCGGCCGGTGTGGCCAACTCGGCAGCCTCGCCCGGCGGGCAGATCATTATCCCGCCGGAGTCCGTGCTGACGTTCCATGTGGCGCAGCCTTTGCCTGTGCGCACGGTGTCGGAGCAGGAGATGTCGCGGCTGGCGTTCGGTGCGGCTCCTGCGCAGCCGCCGATGCGGCGCTACTGCCGACCGTACTACGGATGCTATTGGGGACCGGCGTATCCTCCGCCACCTCCGGTGCAACCGTACTAAGGGCGCTGAATCCTCCATCAACGTGGTGTTAAACCTCAGGGCTGCGATCTACAGATCGCAGCCCTGAGCTGTTTCGGGGCCCCGCAATCGTGCGGGCCGGCGGGAATCGGCGTCAGCGCTGATTTATACTTCTCCCGAGCCCCTGCACGCAGGCGTGGCGCGTCCTGCGGAAGCGGGCGTTGGATGGCCGTGCGCAAAAACCCGGGCTGAGCTCGGTCTCCGTGATGTGAGACCGCCCTCGAAGATATGAAGGTCGTCAGCCAAGCATGATTCGCATTCTGCAAAAGGAAAACGCGTTTACCAAGACCATCTTTGCCGTGATTATCGGCGGCACCATTGTGCTCATGGTGATCTTCCTCGTCCCTGGCATCTTTGACAATGGCACTGCCGGCGACGCGTCTCTGTACGCCACGGTGAAGGAGCCGGGCTGGATGGGCCGGTTCTCGAGCGGCACTCCGGTGACGATGCAGGAGGTGCAGAACCTGGCTCGTCAGCAGGCTGCGCGCCAGCAGATTCCTCCGGCGTACGTGCAGCAGCTGATGCCGATGCTGATGAACCGTGCGGGGCAGATCGAGGTTGAGCGGCAGGTGCTGGTGCACGAGGCCGATCGCCTTGGTCTGCAGGTCAGCGATGCGGATCTCGCGAGCTTCCTGCAGCATGGACCGTATGCCGAGGCGCTGTTTCCCGACGGCAAGTTCATCGGGCAGGACAAATATGTGAACTTCGTCGAGCAGTTCGGTCTGTCGGTGACGGACTTCGAGACGCAGCTGAAGATCGATCTCGAGCTGCAGCGGCTGGAGTCGCTGATCTCGGGCGGTGTGACCGTGTCGGACGCCGCAGTGCGCACCGAGGCGTTGCAGACCGGCACCAAGGTCAAGTTCGACTACGCTGTGCTCTCGGCCGAGGACGTGAAGAAGAGCATCAACCCGAGCGATGCGGATCTGCAGACGTTCTTCAAGCAGAACGCGGCGCGCTATGCGAACGCGGTTCCTGAGGAGCGCAAGCTGACGGTGTTTGCGTTCGACAACTCCCAGCTTCCCGGCGGAGCTCCGCAGGTGAGCCAGTTGGAAGTTCTCGCCTATTACAACGGTCATGCGTCGCAGTACAAGACGCAGGAAGAAGTGAAGACGCGCCACATCCTGATCACGGTGCCGAAGGGCGCCGATGCGAAGACCGACGCAGCCGCCAAGGCGAAGGCGCAGGACGTGCTGAACCAGCTGAAGGCTGGAGCGAACTTTGCGGACCTCGCGAAGAAGTACTCCGAGGATCCGGGTTCGAAGGATCAGGGCGGCGAGCTGCCGATGATCCCGACCAGCGGTCTCGACCCGGCGTACGCGCAGGCGGCGATGAAGCTGAATCCCGGTCAGACGTCGGATCTGGTGCGCTCGAGCTTCGGATATCACATCATCCAGACGCCCGAGAAACACGCCGCCGGCGTGAAGCCGCTCGCCGAGGTGCAGGACCAGATCAAGGCGCAGCTGACCAGCCAGAAGGCAGCAGCCATGGCACAGAACTTTGCCGGGCAGCTGGTGGCTGAGGCTACTAAGGACGGCATGGAGAAGACGGCCGCGGCGCATCATTTGCAGCTCACGACGACGGGCTTCCTGAAGCCGACGGATGTGGTGCCGAGCCTTCCGGACTCGACGCAGCTGATGCAGGCGGCGTTCGTCGCGAAGAAGGGTGCGGCTCCGCAGATGGCGTCGACCGGGGAAGGTTATGCGATCTTCCAGGTGGCGGACATTCAGGTCGCACATGCCCCGGCGTTTGCGGATGCGAAGGCGCAGATCCTCGACGACTACCGTAACCAGCAGGTCTCGGAGATTCTGCAGTCGCAGCTGATCAAGCTTTCCAACCGCGCGAAGGAGCTGCATGACCTGAAGAAGGCGGCGGCGGAGCTGAAGATCACGGTGAAGTCGAGCGACCTGGTGGGTCGTGACGCGCAGGTGCCGGATCTCGGATCGCTGGCCGGACCGGCTTCGGTGGTGTTCTCGCTGCCGCAGGGCGGCATCTCGGGACCGATCAACACGGGCCAGATCGGCACGGTGATCGAGCTGAACGAGAAGCAGGAGCCGACCGCGGACGATCTCGCGAAGGCGGTGGCGCAGACCCACGACAAGATGCTCCAGGAGAAGCGCAACGAAGTCTTCGGCGTCTTCGTGGGCACGTTGGTCGAGCGCTACACGAAGGGCGGAGCGATCGTATACAGCAAGAAGCAGCAGGCGGCGCAGCAGAGTCCGCTGGGCAGCTAAGGCTGGCCGAAAGTACAAACGAAGGGCGTCCGGAATTCCGGACGCCCTTCGTGTTTTCTGGTCGTATCCAGAGTGGCGTTGCAGTGACTTCAAAGTTGCGCTGGAATGAATGCTGCATCTCCGTCGCTCGTCCTGGCGTCGAACGCAAGGTGAGCCTGCGGGCCCATGAAGGAGGTCCGCTTGGACCCTGAACGCCTCTCCGGCGTGCTGTTGCACGTCACCTCGCTGCCCTCGTATGGGGGAATTGGCGACTTTGGCCCCGCGGCCTATGGCTTTGTCGACTTCCTGGCTGCGGCGAAGCAGCGGTTGTGGCAGGTGCTCCCGCTGAGCCCGACGGGGTATGGAAGCTCGCCCTACTCGGCCATCTCGGCGTTTGCGGGCAATCCGCTGCTGATCAGCCTGGAGCTCCTGGTGCGCGATGGCTGGCTGGCTCCGGAGCGTATCGCCGGGCTGGCCGGGCATGAGGGCGATGTCGACTTCGGGAGCGTGCATGCGACGAAGCTGCCGCTGATCGAGGAGGCTGCGGGGAACTTCCTGGACCGCGCCAACGACGAGCAGAGGGCGCGGTTCCAGACGTTTTGCAAGGACAACATCTCCTGGCTGACGGACTACGCGATGTACAGCGTGCTGCGGCGGCGGTTCAGCTATGCGAGCTGGATCACGTGGCCCGAGGGATATGCGTTTCGGCAGAGCGATGCGTTGAGCACACTGCTGAACGAAGCAGGGCGCGAGCTGGCGATCGAGCAGGTGGTGCAGTTCTTCTTCACCGAGCAGTGGCAGGCGCTGCGGGCGTACTGCAGCGAGCGAAAGATCAAGATCCTCGGGGATGTGGCGATCTTTGTGAGCTATGACTCAGCCGATGTGTGGACGCACCCTGAGATCTTCGAGCTGGACGAGCAGCGAAAGCCGATCCGGGTGTCGGGGGTGCCACCGGATTACTTCTCGGCGACGGGACAGTTGTGGGGCAATCCTCTGTACAAGTGGTCGCTGCTGGAAGAACGCGGGTTCGACTGGTGGGTGGCCCGGATACGCCGCGCGCTGGCGCTGTATGACTCGATCCGGCTGGACCACTTCCGGGGCTTCGAAGCGTACTGGTCAGTGGCGGCGACGGAGACGACGGCGATCAATGGGAGCTGGGTGAAGGCTCCGGGGCAGGCGCTGTTTCAGCGGCTGCGCGAGGTGTTTGGCGAGCTGCCGTTCATCGCGGAGGACCTGGGCATTATCACGCCGGAGGTGGATGAGCTGCGCGAGCACTTCGGGATGCCGGGGATGCGGATTCTGCAGTTCGGATTTGGCGACCGCGGCGGGCATGTGTATCTTCCGCACCTGTTCGTGCCGAATACTGTCGTCTACACGGGCACGCACGACAACAACACCACGCTGGGCTGGTGGACCGACGATCTCCACGACACGGAGCGAGCCAACGTGCAGGCGTACCTGGGGCCGATCAATCCCGACCATGAGATTGTGTGGTCGATGATTCGTGCCGCGGCGGCTTCGGTGGCGACGCTGTGCATCTTCCCGCTGCAGGACGTGCTGGAGCTGGGAACACCGGCACGGATGAACCGGCCCTCGGCGGCGGAGGGCAATTGGGCATGGCGATACAAGCTGGGGGCGCTGCGGCCGGACCATGCTTCGCGGCTGGCGGCGGTGATGGAGATGACGGACCGGGATGGGTATGTGAAGGCCAAGCCGGTTGAAGGATAGCGCTTTGCGTCAGCCGCTGCGCGGTTAGCGACTTCGTCGTTAGCGTGTCGCGTTGGGCTGCGCTGCGCACAGGGCGCTGCTCTACACTAGAAGGCAGAACAAGGAGATCGACTGTGCCTCTTTCCGGTGAAGCTATCCGCACCATGAATTACGTTGACGATATCTCGGTGACGCTGCGGCGCATTCTTACCGTGCTGCCTACGCTGAACACGGAGGAGAAGCAGCGGGTTCTGGAGCACATCCAGAAGTCTGAGCCGAGCTACGAAGCTGTCGTCGCGGCGTTCACCGCGAAGGAGTAGCGGCCCGCATGGGCGCGCTGGGTAGCGTGGCCGTCGCGACGATCGCCGTCATCGGGGCAGGAGATCAGGGCCGGGCACTGGCCGCTGCGGCGGCGCGTGCCGGGTTCACGGTGTTCCTCGAGGACGTGATGCCGGCGAAGCTGCGCCATGCGCAGGAAGCGCTCGCGGACGTTGTGGGCGTGCACTACGTCTCGACGGTTGAGGACGCGGTGCGGACTGCGGATCTCGTGATCGACTTTGTGCCGGATGAGCTGGAGTCGAAGCTGGAGATCGTGTCGCTGCTGGACCGCATGGCTCCTCCGCGAACACTGTTGGTGATTCCGACGCGAGCGCTGAGCATCACCGACCTGGCTTCGTGTACCTATCGCGCCGCGCAGTGTGTGGGCGTGCGGCCGGGAGATCCGGAGGCGCCGTATCGCACGGACCTGGTGGCGGCTCCGGTGGAGATTATCCGCAGCAAGTTCGTGAGCGAGGAAGCGCTGGCGGTGGTGCAGCAGTTCTTCGCGGCGATGCAGGTGGGAACGTCGCTGGTCGAGGACCGCGAGGAGCCCATGCTGGTGAAGAACTCAAGGGCAGCGGAATAGCGGAACAGCGGAATAGCGTCTTCCTGCGGTGGGCGGCGCAGTGCAGCTGTACGTGTGGCGTGGGTACCCCCCTCCCCCCCCCAATTTCCCTAAGTGTTGATAACGGGTTGGTTAGCGGGGTACCTTGTCAAAGTATTCATTCCATAGGGGATGTTCGCAAAGTATTCACCTCAAAGGGATTGCGGCTGCTGCTTTGGGGCCGGTGTGCTCTGAGCATCTCTTCTTATTTTAGCGAGGCGCCAGGGGTAAATCGGCAACCTGATTGGCACCGCAGATTAGTGTGGTTTGGCGACCAGATGCCAGTTGTCCAGATGCCAGACGCCAGCTCGTTCCAGTGTGAAGTTGGTGAAGGGACTGGGATGACAATTTGTATCTCGAAGCATCGGCGGGGGTGCCTCAGAGACGCCGCGCTTAGGCGCCGCTGGCTTCTTCGTCGCGTTTGAAGGGGTGTTGCATGAGGGCGCGGGCTTCGTTGATGGCGCCCTGGGTGTTGTCGTTGGTCTGGACGGCGAGGCGGTACTCGTTGACGGCGCGTTCGCGCTGGCCGGTGATGTCGAAGATTTTGCCGAGGTTGATGTGGCACCAGACCTCGGTCCACTTGGGCTCGCCGTCGCCGCGGAGGGCGTCGCGGAAGCTGTTGGCGGCGGCCTGGTAGTTGTGCTGCATCATGAAGATCTCGGCGAGGCGGTAGTTGGCGAGCGAGCTGCCGCGATCCTGGTCGAGGGCCTGGCGGTACTCGGCGATGGCGCCGACGAGGTCTCCCTGGGCGACGGACTGCTGACCGCGAAGGACGGCCACCTTGACGGCGAGGTCGGGGGTTGATTTGAGCAGCCAGTTCTCGGGGTCGAGGATGATGTGGCGAGGACGGCCGAAGGTCTCGACGGTGTAGTGGGACTCAGTGCCGGCGAGGTCGACGCGGCGGTCTTCGGTCTTGCCTTCGGTCTCGATGCGGAGCTCGACGGGCATGGAGAAGAGGTCGAGGTCCTGGGTGACGGAGCCGACGGTGCGGAAGCCCTTGCCTTTGCCGAGGCGATAGACCTGGAAGTTGTCGCCGAAGCTGGGCGCTCCGGTGCCTTCGACCCACTGCGAGAAGAACGAGGTGAGGTCGAGCTTGGAGGAGGCTTCGGCGACCTGCTTGAGGTTGGCGGTGCGGACGCTTTTGTCGGAGTACTGGGTGAGGAGCGAGCGCAGGAAGGCGAGGAACGCGTCGTCGCCCATCTCCCAGCGGAGCATGTGGAAGACCATGGCTCCCTTATCGAGGACCATGTTCTGGAACTGGGGCGAGAAGGGATCGACGCGGCCGAGAGTGGTGAGCGGGTCGGTATCGTAGGCGAGGGCCGCGGCCTCGGTGTCGCCGATGGCGTTCTGGAGGGCAGTTTTGCCGCTCTGGTCCTCGAGATAGAGGAGCTCGGCGTAGCGGTCCATGCCGTAGGTGATCCAGGCGTCGTTCAGAGTCGCAGGCGAGACTTGTGAGCCCCACCACTGGTGGGCGACGGTGTTGGCCAGGAGGCGGGTGCTGGAGCGGTCGGGGCGGATGGCGATGATCTCGGGCGCCCAGAAGGCGGAGACGGAGTCGCTGGGGAGTTCGACGATCTCGAGGCGGCCGGACTGGGCCTGGCCGAAGGCGCTGGTCATGAACTCGAACTCACGCGCGACGGTGACGGCCATGTCCTTGGCCTTGGCTTTGTTGGCCTCGGTGACGTAGGCGCGAATGTTGGGGATGCCGGGAGGCGTGATGGGCGCGAGGAACTTGCCTGCGACAACGGTTCCGGCGAAGCCGGGCTTGTCCCACTTGAAGTCGAACTCGCTGCGGGCGTCGGGGAGCTTCTTTTCGCCGCCGACGGGGCCGGAGCCGACGACGCGCTCGCCGGTGGGGACGGTCACGGCGAGGTCCATGGTGAAGCGGTCGGTGAAGAGGCCGGGCATGGAGATGGGAAACCAGCGGCCGGGGTAGAGCAGGATGCTGACGGGGTCGGCGACCTGGAGGAACTTGATGCCGTCGACGGGCGAGGTGGTGACGGAGGGTGCGCCGGCGTAGGTGAAGATCCAGGTGGCGGCGGCGCCCTTGGCCATGAGGGCGGAGGGGGTGACGCGGACGGTGGAGTCGGTGACGTTGCGCTCGCTGGTGAGCAAGGCGCCGGTTGCGTCCTTGACGGAGCTGACGGCGAGGCCGTTGTTGAGGCCGAAGATGGCGACGTTGAGGTCGTCGAGCGCCGTGAAGTTGACCGTGGCGGTGGCGGTGAGGCGGCCGGTGGCGGGGTCGAGATCGGCGTGGATGACGTAGCCGGTGACATCGATCTGCGCGCGCACGGGGATGGCGGCGTGGACGCCGAAGGCGGCAGCGCAGAGGCACAGCAGAGGCAGCAGTCGCGAGGGTCTGAACATGGGAGTCTGGTTCCTTGGTCCCGCGCGCGAATAGGTCGCGCGTTGAGCACCTAGTTAGACGATGATTCTACGGCTTCGGAGATGGCTGCGGGTATCGCGTCTGGGAGGCGTTTGGAGGAGGTGAGCCCACATCGCTTCGAGATGGGGCACTGGGCTGCGGTGGTTCCGTGGCAAGCGAGGAAAGCGGTCGTTTGCTACCGCAAACGATACCCCCTTTTCACGGTGGGGTGAAAAGGACGGGCCACCCGGGATCCTGCGAACCCACGTCTCAGAATCGAGACGTGGGGCACCCGGCGAGAAGCAGATTCCCTTCGGGAATGACAACAAGAAAAGCGACGGCCGCGGAGCGCGATGATTCTAGGCCAGGGCGGTGAGGACGGCGTCGGCTAGGCGGGTGATGGCGTCTTGCGGGGTGGGGGCGGCGAGGCTGGCACGGACGGTGGCGAGGGCGGCGATCTGGGTCTCGCGCTCGGGGGAATCGACGAGGAGCGGAGCCAGCGCCGAGGCGACGTTGGCGGCGTTGAAACGGTCCTGCAGCAGCTCGGGGACGATTCTTCGACCGGCGATGAGGTTGACCATGGAGACGGGCAACAGGCCGTTGAGGTCGCGGCGGAGGTGCATCTCTTCGGGGTACTCGACGAGCTTTTTGGCGAGGGCGAAGGTGAGCGGGGAGACGCGGTAGACGACGACGAAGGGATTGCCGACAATGGCGGCGAGGACGGTCGCGGTGCCGCTGGCGACGACGGAGGCGCGGGCGTGCTCGAGGGCCTGGCGGGCGGCGTCGGGGCCGGTGAGCAGGGTGAGGCGGATGCCGGCGGCTTCGGGGCCGAAGTACTTGAGGTGCTCGCGGTTGAGTTCGGCGAGGAAGGCGGCGAGGTCGCGGGGGTCGATGGTGGAAGCGACGGGAAGCAGGAACTCGAAGCGGGTGTGCGCTGCGGGGTTGACCGGTAGCTCGAGGCGGGTGCCGTTGGCGAAGGTGTTGTCGGCGGCGGCGTGGATGAGGTCGCTCATGGCGAGCTCGTGCAGGGCGGGGAGGTTGGAGCGGATTTCTTTCCAGCGGCTGCCGGGCAGGAGCGCGATCCAGGTCTTGTTGGGGTCGAGGTTGTGGGCGAGTGCGAAGCCTTCGCGGGTGGCTGTCTCCGGCGAGGCGCTTTGACGCGCCTCGCGCACGGTTTCGAGGAGTGGGTGGCCGACGAACTCGGCGTCAACGCCGCGCTCGCGGTAGAAGCGCTCCTCGAAGGGGAAGATGACGAGCATTTTGGCGACGCGCTCCTGCACCCAGCGGAGACGGCCGCGCTTCCAGGCCCAGAGCTGCGGGGAGACGAACCAGATGACGGGCACCCCGGCTCGCTTGAGGTGTTTGGCGAGACGGAAGTTGACGTCGGGAAAGTCGATCAGGACGGCGACGTCGGGACGGTCTCGCTGGATGGAGGCGACGAGGCGGCGATAGCTGGCGTAGATCTTCGGGATGTGGCGAACGATCTCGGAGATGCCCATGACGGCGACGTCTTCGGCGCGGACGGTCTGGTGCTGGCCTTCGCGGGCCATGGCGGAGCCACCGAGGCCGGTGAAGGTCGCGTCGGGGAGCCGGCGGCGAAGCTCAGCGATGAGGGTGGCGCCGTAAGCGTCGCCGGAGGCTTCGCCGGCGGAGAGAAAGATGCGCGGATTGGAGGGCGTGCTGATGGATCAAGTGTAGCTGGGAGGTGTGGAGGGAATTGTGTATGGGGTCACGGTGGCCCAAGGGGACGGGTGGGAGAAAACAGGGCGATCGAGTTGAGAGGTTGGAGTCAGGAGTAGGGTGTCAGTTACCAGGTTTCCAGTTTCCAGATGCCAGTTGGGTCCGCGGTTCCAACAATCGGCCTGCAAGAAAAGCCCGGGTCCCTTGAGGGACCCGGGATAAGCGGGATTCGACACTGGGTTACTTGACGTTGCCGTTGAGGCCGGCGGGGAAGAAGCCGCCTTTGCCGGAGCCTCCGGCGTAGACGATGGCGAGCACCTGGGCGGCGGTGCGGGCGAAGACGAGCGAGCCTGCGGTGCCAGTGGAACCTGCGGCGTTGATGGAGCCGGTGGTGGAGGCGTCGACCAGCGTGGAGGCGGTGAAGCTGCTGGTGGTATCGAGCATGACGGTCTGGGTGCCGAGGCCGATGTCGTCGCCTTGTGCTCGTGAGGAGGTGGTGGAGTTGGATCCGTCGACGGAAGCGCGCAGTTTGGAGATGGCGGTTGCCACGGCGCGTGCGGTTCCGGCTGCGCCGAGTGTCGTTGCGGATTGATCGAGGCCGTAGATGGTGGTGCGAACCATGCCGGCGTGGTAGGCTTCGACGGCCTGGATGCCGGCAGCGGCATCGAGGTTTCCGCTGACGGTGAGGGCGGGCGCGGCGCCGGTGTAGGCGGTCACGCCGACGTCCTCGAAGATGTAGGAGCCGAGGAGGAAGTTGATGTCGTTCGCGAAGGGATCGAACGAGGTGAGACCGAGGCCGAGGAGGGTAGCGAGGCCGTTGAAGCTGTTGACGAGGTCGATGGCAGGTTGTGCGACGGCTGCGGAGCCGAGTGCGGTGCGCAGGAAGGTGACGTGGTTGCGTTCTTCCTGGGCGATCTCCTGCGCGTAGCTCTGAACGATGGTGTTGGCGAAGGGCACCTTGCAGGCGGTGAAGCCGCCGGACTTGACGGTGACGGCGCCCTGAGTGCCGGTGCCGGTGATGCCCAGGCCCATCTGGTCGATGGTCATGCCGGAGACAGCGAGGGTGTAGTACTGGGCTTCGAGGTACTCGAGGTTGAGGGCGAAGTTGAGGTAGTCGGCGTCGGTGAGGGTGGACGTCTGAGCGTCGGCTGCGATCGCGGAGAGCGCGAGGCCGGCGATGGCTGCGCCGCCGAGGGTGAGCATGCGGCGACGGCTGCCGGCGATGACTTCATCGAGTTGCTGTGTTTCTAGAGTAGGCATGATGTTCTCCGTTCTCCTGGCGCTAGGCCGCAGTGACGCTGATGTTGCCGTTGAGGCCGGAGGGGAAGAAGACTCCGCCCTTGACTCCTGCTCCGCCACCGGTGCCGTAGACGATGTGCAGCACCTGGTCGGTGGTGCGGTCGAAAGCGATGGAGGTGGTGGCGCTGGCAGCGACGACGCTGGTGGCGCTGAGGGTGGTCTCGTTGCCTCCGCCGAGCGACGAACGCACGCTGGAGACGGCATTGGCGGTGGTGATGAGCGAAGAGCCGGAGGCCACGATCTGCGAGCGGATGGAGCCGGCGTGATAGGCCTCGACGGCCATGATCTCGGCGGCAGCGGTGAGATTGGTCTTGCTGGTGAGGAGCTTGGCTGCGCCGTGATAAGCAGTGACGCCGACGTCCTCGAAGATGAAGGCCCCGATGAGGAAGTTGGAGAAGCTGGCGAAGGGATTGAAGGAGGCGCCGAGGCCGGCCGCAGAGGCGAGCGTGTTGAAGCTGGTGGTGAGGTCGATGGCAGGAGCGGCGACGGCGGACGAGCCGAGCGCGCTGCGCAGGAAGCGGACGTGGTCGAGCTCATTCTGCGCGATCTCATAGATGTACTGCGACTGCACGGAGGTGGTGCCGGAAACCTGCGCTCCGCCGGTGGTCTTACTGGTGTTGTTGCCGGTGTCGGCGGTTGCCAGGCCACTCCCTGTGGCGGCGCGGAGATAGAACTCGGCTTCAAGGTACTCGAGGTTGAGGGCGAAGTTGAGGTAGTCCGCATCGGTGAGCGTGCTGCTTGCCGGCGGGGTGGTGGTGGACATTGGGGTGCTGTCGCCGCAACCCACGAGGATGGTTCCCGCTGCTGCAGCGCTCGCGCCGGCGAGGAAATTTCTGCGCGAAAGGGCCCTGTCGATCAGCCTGCTAAGTTTTGGTTCCACGGTACACACTCCCATTCCGATAAACGTGCGCTTTGAGGATTGGCTTGCAAGAAGATCGTTGCCGTCCGAGGTGGAAACGGACTGTAGCGGAGATTGGATTGGAGGTTTTGCAAATATTCTCTGGGCTTGCAGGGATAAGATGACTTCGCGATGGCAGTTAAGAAAAGGGCGATGAAGAAGAGCGCGGCGAGGACAACGGTGCAGGGCTTGCCCGCATCGAAAGGCCGGCCTGCACCGAAGGACGAACCTGCGCCAAAGAGCGAAGCCGCAGCTGCCGCGAGCGATGGGCGGTCCTTTGAGGCTGCGCTGGAGCGTGCGCAGGGCTATCTGGGGTGGACGATTGCGCGGGTTCCCTTCGATGTGCATAAGGCGTTCGCAAAGATGCGGCGGCTGCGGGTCCGAGGGACGATCGCGTCGAAGCGTTCGAGGGGTGAGGGTTTTGCGTTCCGGACGTCGCTGTTTCCGGTGCGGAGCTTGAGTGAATCGGAGCCGGAGCACGGGGTTGGGTCGTTCTTCATGCTGGTGAACAAGGCGATGCAGCAAGGCGGCAAGGTGCGCGTGGGCGAGGTGGCGCGGTTCACTCTCGAAGCGGACTTTGACGAGCGCCCCGCGGAGCTGCCCGATGCGCTGGCTGCGTTGCTGGAAGAGGAGCCGGGGCTGCGTGGGTTCTACGACAGTCTTTCGGAGTCGTGGCGGCGCGAGATCGGGAAGTGGATTCACGGCGTGAAGAGCGACGAGGCCCAGATGGGCCGGTGCCAGCAGATGGCGGAGCGCCTGCTGAACACGATGGAGGCGGAGGTCGAGCTCCCTCCGCTGATCGATAAGGCCTTGCGATTGAGGCCGAAGGCGCGGGCGGGCTGGGCGAAGATGACTCCCACACAGCGCCGGCAGGGGCTGCTGGCGGTCTTCTATTACCGCACTCCAGAGGCTCGGCAGCGGCGTCTGGACAAGCTGTGCGGGGAAGCCGAAAGGCGTGCCTGAAGCATTTTTCCTGTTGCTGGGTATCCCGGTGAAGCGTGCAGCGGCGTTTTCGTTAGGGAAAACGCCCACGGAGGTCGAGTCCCGGAATTAGACCTACAGGAAAAATGCTCGCAGCCGCGAAAAAAGGATAGCCGGATTGTGCAATATCCGCCGCGGCCAATCGTTAACGCTAAGGAACATGCATGAAGGGGCCGCAGTTGAGGCGTACGGTCCTCCTCGCCCCTTTGGGTACTGTCCGTGCGCGAGGAGAGGCCGTGGTTTCGCTGGCTGTAGAGGCACAAGGCAGGATGGCTGGACCGGAGTGGACGCTCGCGGAGCAGGACCACGCGGTGGCCGAGGCGGTCGCTCGGGACGAGCCGCGCCTGCGGAGGTTTATCCGCAGCCGGGTGCTGGATACGGGCGATGCGGAAGACATCCTGCAGGACGTGCTGTATGAGCTGGTGTCGACCTATCGGCTGATGAAGCCGGTGGAGCAGGTGACGGCGTGGATGTATCGGGTGGCGCGGAACAGGATTACGGACCTGTTCCGGAAGCAGAAGGCGGTGTCGCTGGATGAGCCGGTAAATGCGGAGGAGGATTCAGCGTCGTTGCTGGATTTGCTGCCGAGCGCGGATGCGGGGCCGGAGGCAGCCTTCGCGCGGAAGGTGATGGTGGAAGCGATTGAAGAGGCGCTGGCGGAGCTGCCGCGGGCGCAGCGCGAGGTGTTCGTGGCGCATGAGATCGAGGGCCGAAGCTTCAAGGAGCTGTCCGCGGAGACGGGCGTGAAGCAGAACACGCTGCTGGCCCGGAAGAGGTACGCGGTGCTCCACCTGCGCAAGCGGCTGGAACAGATGCGCAGGGATTTCGGTATTGGGAAGGAAGAGAGGTAAGGGACATGCGATTTCTGCGTGGACTAAAGATGTGCGTGATGGTCGTGGCTATCATCGCTCTGGTGTCGCTGGTGGTGGAACACCTGTGGAACTGGCTGATGCCATCGATCTTTGGGCTGAGGTTGATTACGTACTGGCAGGCGATGGGTTTGCTGGTGCTGTCGAAGCTGTTGTTGGGGGGATTCCATAAGCATGGCCCGGGCGGCAACAAGTGGAGCGAGCGCCGGGAGTGGAAGCGGCGGATGAAGGCTCGCTGGGCGGGGATGACTCCCGAAGAGCAGGAACGCTTCAAGCAAGGAATGAAGCGGTACGCGTACGAGTACAAGTCGCGCTGGGGATGCCATCCGCGCGAACAGGGCCCGAACCATGAGGCGCCAGCAGGCGCGAAAGGAGAGGCGTTATGAGCTCGATGAGTTTGTCGTTCGGACTGGGTTTTGTTCCCGCCAGGCGGGAGCCGGAGTCCACGCAGTTGCAGCGCGGAGCGGCTATGGCCGAGCCCCCAACCGCGCGGGAATGTACCGTGCAGGAGATGACGAAGGTGAAGAGAAGGATTGAAGACCTGACCTTGAATGAGCTGCTCTTTCAGGCGCTGTATGGCGACCTGGGGCAGTTCAGCATCGACGCGTAGATAGCGTTTAGAAGCCAATGAAAGCGGCCCTTTGTGGGCCGCTTGTTGTTTGTGGGTGAGGTGGCCTCAGTCGAGCGGAGCGGCTACGGAGAGGTCGACGTTCTTGGTCTCGGGGATCATGAAGAGGCCGAGGAGGGTGAGGACTGCGGCTGCGGTGAGGTAGTAGCCGACCCAGGGAAGGCCTTTGTGGTCGGCGAGATATAGAGCGGCGTAGGGCGTCGCGGAGGCGCCGATTACGCCGCCGATGGAGAAGGCGAGCGAGCTTCCGGTGTAGCGGACAGAGGTGGGGAAGAGTTCGGAGACGAGGGTGCCGAGCGGGCCGTAGGTCAAGCCCATGAGGAAGAGGCCGATGGCCAGCATGAGCATGGTGGAGTGCGTGTTGGTGGTGAAGAGGTGGGGCATCACGAAACCGAAGGCGCCAATGGCCACGGTCACCGCAATCATGAAACGCTTGCGGCCACGCTCGGCGGCAAGTGCCGAGAGCGGGATGCCGACGGCGAAGAAGGCCATGGAGGTGAGCTGCAGGATGAGGAAGTCATTGCGCGAAAAGTGCAGCGTTTTGATTCCATAGGCGAGGCAGAAGACGGTGGTGAGGTAGAAGAGCGCGAAGGTCGCGACGCAGACAAGGACGCCGGCGACGACGCGGCCGAGATGCTCGGAGAAGATGGTGCCGATGGGGACGGCGACGTGCTCGTTGCGGGCTTGTGCGGCCTGGAAGGTGGGGGTCTCGGTGATGGTGAGGCGGACCCAGAGGCCGAGCAGCACGAGGACGGCGCTGGCGAGGAACGGCAGACGCCAGCCGAACCTGAGGAACTGCGCGTTGGTCAGCAGGCGCGAGAGCAGGAGGAAGATGCCTCCGGAGCAGAGGAAGCCGATGGGCGCGCCGAGCTGCGGGAACATGCCGTAGAGAGCGCGGCGGTTGGGCGGGGCGTTTTCGACGGCCAGCAGGATGGCGCCACCCCACTCGCCACCGAGGCCGATTCCCTGGCCGAAGCGGCAGAGTGCGAGGAGCAGAGGGGCGGCCAGGCCTATCGCGGCGTAGCCGGGCAGCGTGCCGATGATGAAGGTGGAGAGGCCCATGGTCGAGAGCGCGATCACGAGGGTGCGCTTGCGGCCGATGCGGTCGCCGAAGTGGCCGAAGATGGCGGAACCGATGGGGCGCGCGAAGAAGGCGACGCCGACGGTGGCGAGCGAGAGCAGCATCGCGGCGGTGGCGTCGGTGGAGGGGAAGAACTGGCGCGGGAAGACCAGGGCGGCGGCGGTGGAGAAGATGTAGAAGTCGAAGAACTCAACGGTGGTGCCGACGAGGGAGGCGAAGAGGACCTGGCGAGGCGAGTTGAGGGTCTTGGGCATGGCTAGCGAATAGCGTACAAGGGGCAGGGTGGTTGCGTGGTACGGGCGGCGATCTTTTTGGGGTGAGGAGGCAGGCCCTGCTGCGGGCGATGGCGAGAAGCCTACTTGTGAGGACTAAACTTCCTTATCTACATCTATTCGAGGACACGGATTGACGAAGAGATCGACTCCTCCACATGCATCTATGCCCGCTTCGACCGGCCCCGCCGGCCCACTTCCGCACAAGAATTATTGCAAAAGTCAGTGCTATTCGAAAGGTAAACTCGAGCGCTCAAAGGATTGCACATGCAAGGGGTGTCAAGGCCGCGCTCACGGACGCGGAAAACAGTACGCATTTGATGAAGGCTATCTCAGCACCTCACCACCGGGTTCACGAAAGGCTGGCGTGGATCAGGAACCGCTTCCATTTGCGGAAGACGAGCTCTTAGATGACAGTCCCACTCAGCAGTGAATGGCTATACAGTCGATATCAAAGTCACGCTGTTCTTCACACATAACGAGAAGCCGACTTCTCAGTAACTAATCCCGCCGGGTAACGTCCAAGGCAAAATTTTCTTCTAGAGGGTGTTATGGACTTTAAGCCCAAGTCACTGAAAAAGGCAGTTGCAACAACTCGCGAGATTCTCGACCTAGCAGTTAATTAGCCATTTCCCAAAACTTACGCAAAGCCCACAAAAGGCTCTAGCCACCAAGTGTTTTTTGTCGCAGGATTAGAAGATGCAGGCTTGGTCCGACGTTCTCAAAGCGCTCCTTCTTAATCACGAACAACTACTGCTTGGTTGGCTACTCGGTATGCTATCGCCCGCCATCACTGAAGAGGTTCGCAGAAGAAGACGACTGGACCGACTCCAACGTGCGATGGCGCTGGAGCTTCATGAATTGCAATACCAGATGGCGATGAAGTCCTTCCTCCTCCGACAAAGGAAGGGGCGGCTCGACGATGACTTCCTGAGATGGTTCGATAGAACAATCAAGGCTTATCGAGGAGACGAGCTGCGCGAGCCATTCCTTGCGTTGGTTCCTACACTCCTGTCCCTGCCTCTCCAGCAAAGAGGAAATCACGATCCGAAGCGGGGTTTCTCGTTATCCGAGGCCAATGCTCCTCTCTTAGATATTCATACAGTTGAGATCGCCCTCCTTCCAGTCCAGTCCCAAGCTGTCCTCCTGAACATTTCTCAACAGTTGAGTTTTTTCAACCAACAGGTTAGCCACCTTCGTAGCATGTTCGATAGAACCTTCGACAATCTCACAAACACGAGTCGGGAAAACGTCTTGCTGAACCTTGAGGAGGGTTATCAGCAACTTGGAGATAGAGCCTTTTCAGTTGCCAAGATCATCCAGGGCGCGCCGTCTTCGTTGCTTCGGAAGGATTAGTCCCCATAAACGCAGTTATCGCCAGCTTAATCGGTCAGCGATGGGTCGCGCCTTCAGCGCTCGGGCGGTTTGGTGGGCGCGTACCTGGGGTTGTGCTTCGCTCCACCCCAGGCTGGTATAGGGCGCGCCGTTGGCGCTGAAGGGCGGATAGGCGCACTTCTTCCGCCCTCGATGCTGAGCCTTGAAGCGAATGGGAGTTAAGCGGTGGCGGGGGTGGGTGTGGCTAAGTTGCGCCCTAATTCCTGGTCCTTGTACTGGAGCTGGTAGAGCTTGTAGTAGAGGCCGCGGTGGGCTAGGAGCTGCTGGTGGGAGCCTTGCTCGCGGAGCTGGCCTTTGTGCATGACGAGGATGGTGTCGGCGCGCTGGACGGTGGAGAGGCGATGCGCGATGAGGACGCTGGTGCGGCCGGTGATCATGCGCGCGAGGGCGGATTCGACGCGGAGCTCGGTCTCGGTGTCGACGGAGCTGGTGGCTTCGTCGAGTATCAAGATCCCCGGGCGGTGTGCCAGCGCCCGAGCAAAACTGATGAGTTGCTTCTGGCCGGTGCTGAGGGTCGCGCCGCGCTCGATGACGGGAGAGTTGAAGGCGTCGGGCAGGGAGCGGATGTAGTCGGCGACGTTGACTTCTTCGGCGGCCATCTCGACTTGCTCGTCGGTAATGTGGGGTGTGCCGAGGCGGATGTTGCGGGCGATGGAGCCGGTGAAGAGGAAGGAATCCTGCAGGACGACGCCGAAGCGCTGGCGGAGGGCCTTGACGTCCTGCTCGCGGACGTCGACGCCGTCCACGAGTACAGCGCCGGCCTGGACGTCGTAGAAGCGCATCATGAGCGCGGTGATGGTGGTCTTGCCGGCCCCGGTGTGGCCGACGATGGCGGCGGTGTGGTCGGGCTCGATGACGAAGGAGACGCCGCGGAGGATCCATTCAATGTCGTGGAGGAGTGGGTGGTCGGCGGGGGTGTTGTACGTTGTGCGTTCTGCGTTGTACGTGGCGAGGGCGGCTTGCTGTTCGGGCGTGAGTTGCTGGTACGTGAACCAGACGTTACTGAACTCGATGCGGCCGGAGCGATCGCCTGCGATGACTTTGGCGGGTGAGGGGATGTCGGGGACGGTGTCGAGGAGCTTGAAGATGCGCTCGGCGGCGGCCATGGCGGCCTGGAGGATGTTGAATTTGTCGCTGAGGTCCTGGATGGGATAGAAGAAGCGCTGCGCGTAGCGGATGAAGGCGACCAGCGTGCCGAGGGTGACGATGTTGCCGAAGAGGCTGTACGCCGAGGCTCCGCTGGACTTGAGATAGAGATGGTGCGTGAGCCAAGTGTGCTGCGTGACGCCGAGCACGGCGATGCCGCCGCGCCAGATGACGAGCGCGATGGCGATGGAGGCGAGGAACTCGACGACGGGGTAGTAGAGGGCGTAGGCGAAGATCGCGTCGGTCCAGGCTTCTTTGTTTTCGAGATTGACGGCGGAGAAGTCGCGGAAGGCGCGGCGTTCGCGGTTGAAGAGCTGCACGACGCTCATGCCGGAGACGTACTCCTGGGTGAAGGAGTTGATCTTGGCAGTGGCGGCGCGCTGGCGGCGGTAGCTGTCGCGGACGTGCTTGCGGAAGAGGTGCGTGGCGTAGGCGATGCCGGGGATGACGGAGATGGTGAGCAGCGCGAGGGGCCAGCTCATGGAGAGCATGACGACGATGATGAAGGAGAGCGAACAGATGTCCTCGAAGATGGCGAGGACACCGGAGGTGAACATGTCGTTGAGGGCGTCGACGTCGGAGGTGACGCGGGTGACGAGGCGGCCGACGGGATTGCGGTCGAAGAAGGCGACGTGCATGCGCTGGACGTGGCGGAAGATCTGCGAGCGGAGATCGAACATGATCTTCTGGCCGGTCCACTGCATGAGGTAGGTCTGGACGAACTCGAGACCGAAGGTGATGGAGAGAGCGCCGAAGTAGATCAGTGCGAGTTCGGTGACTCCGGTGAGGGGTGCTTTGCTGAGGAAACGGGTGAGCCAGTGGGTTTTGCTGGACTCGGGCGCGAGGTAGGTGTCGATGGTGACGGCGACGAGGAACGGGCCGGCGATGTCGGTGAGGGCCTTGAGGGAGATGGCGACGGCGGAGACGGCGGTCTGGAGCTTGTAGGGGCTGAGGTAGCCGGCGAGGCGGCGCATGATGCGGCCGTCGTAGGCCTTGCCGACGACATCGTCGTCCTTGGGCGCGGCCGGCTTTGGCGACGCGGCCTTCTTGTCGCCCTGGGTGGGAGCGTTTTGGGGCTGCGGGCTGGCGGTCTCGGGCATTGCTTTGATTTTAGTCTCCATCACCCGGTCTAAACCCACCGCCTTTAGGCGGTGTGCTTTCAGCGTCTTGCTGGATACTGGAAGAGATGGTGGAGTATCGCAAGAACGCGCATTCCGTGTGGGACATCA
>NZ_JBMHYI010000051.1:0-24871 GCF_058498515.1 Bryocella sp. | reverse complement strand
TGATGTCCCACACGGAATGCGCGTTCTTGCGATACTCCACCATCTCTTCCAGTATCCAGCAAGACGCTGAAAGCACACCGCCTAAAGGCGGTGGGTTTAGACCGGGTGATGGAGACTAAATTCCGTAATACTGCTGCAGTTGCTTGCGATAGGCTGCCCGAGCGGCATCGTATGCATCTCGAAGCTCCGCGCGCGGTCTGCAGGTCGCGCTGTCATCGATTCGCACCAGCCGAGACGCGACTTCGACGAAACTCAACGGATGCGCAGAAGATGCAGTCTTCGCAACCATTGCCTGGATGGCCGCACCCAAACAACCCGACTCCTCTTCCACCGGGACCTGGATCGTTGCTCCGGTGGCGTCAGCAAGCAGCTGCCGCCATCCACGTGATCGAGCGCCACCACCAATGACATTGATCATCTCTGCAACGCGTCCCGCAAGCACCAGATCAAGGCCGCTAAGGATGCCAAAACTAACACCCTCGACCGCAGCACGCAGCAGATGCCCCGGTGTGAAGTTGATCGCCGAGACCCCATGCAGTGAACCGCGCGCCTCCGGCAGATCGGGCGTCCGCTCGCCGTTGAGGAACGGCAGAAAGATCAAGCCATCAGCGCCGGGCGGAGTCGCATCCAGCGCACCATCGATATCAAGCACCGTCTTACCCAGCAGCTGCGCCGTAGCCGTAACGACATTGGTCGCATTCATCGTGCAAACCAGCGGCAGCCAGCCGCCCGAGGACGAACAGAAGGGAGCAACGTTGCCCGTCGGGTCCGATGGCACGCTCTCGCTGAACGAGTACACCGTCCCCGACGTCCCCAGGCTCAACGTCACCACACCCTCGCGCACATTGCCCGTGCCGATAGCGCCCATCATGTTGTCGCCGCCACCCGCTGCGACCACGCAGTCCAACGGAAGCCCCAGCTCAGTCGCGACATCAGCGCGAATCGTTCCGACAACACCATCAGGTCCAATCAGCGGTGGTAACGCGGAGAATAATTGGCCAGTACCGCCGTCGATCGCGTCCAGCACCTCGCGCGTCCACGCCCGTTGCCGCACATCGAAAAACGCCGTGCCCGAAGCGTCGCCCCACTCGGCAGCCATGGTCCCCGTTAACCAAAAGTTCAGATACTCGTGTGGCAGAAGGATGTGGCGCACACGAGCGAAGTTCGCAGGCTCACACTCTGCCAGCCATAGCAGCTTCGACACCGTGT
This sequence comes from Bryocella sp., assembly GCF_058498515.1. Lineage (NCBI taxonomy): Bacteria > Pseudomonadati > Acidobacteriota > Terriglobia > Terriglobales > Acidobacteriaceae > Bryocella > Bryocella sp. Next base: position 23,662 of record NZ_JBMHYI010000051.1, on the reverse strand, counting down.
ATCCCGTCAGCGGCACAATGCCGAAGCGCTGAAAGAACGCCTCACGTCCCCCCAGCCGCTCGATAATCTCGCTATTCTGCGGCGCCGTCTCCGTATCGTTCCACAGCTTCGCCGGCCGAATAACGTTGTCTTGATCATCCAGCACAACCAGTCCATGCTGCTGCCCGCTCACACCGACGGCCTCAACATGCGAACCCGCGGGGGCCGTCGCCAGCGCTGCCTTCACTGCGGTCTTCAGCGCCTCCACCCACCACTGCGGTTCCTGCTCACGCGCTCCTGAAGGCCGCTCCATGAGAGCATGCTTCGCATAGCCGCGACCGTGTACCTGACCGGCAGCATCCACCAGCAGGGCCTTGGTCCCCTGCGTTCCACAGTCGATTCCGAGATACATCGCGTTGGTCATCATCCTTCGATCAAGCTACCGCACGAACAGCTTCAAGGGAATGGCGTCGCCCATTCGACGATAGCCCTCCGGGCCAGGATGCAGGTGGTCGCCACTATCGGCAGCCGGCAGCATGTGGTCACGCTTCTCGGGATTCCGCACGACGGCATCGAAGTCGATCACATCGTCAAACGTATGCGAATCGCGAATCCAATCATTGAGTGCGATCCGGTCAGCCTCCGACGCCGCGTTGGGATGGTAATAATCCGAACCCAGGTAAGGCGTCAGCGTCGCGCCATAGACGATAATTCCGCGCTCATGCGACCGCACCACAATCTGCGCCATCGCCGACTCCACCTGCGCCAGCCAAGCCGCATGGACTGCAGCGCCATGATCTTCCAGACGATCAAGGCCTCCAAGGTCGTTGATGCCCTCCAGCAGGATCACATAGCGAACACCGGGCCGCGCCAGAACATCGCGATCGAACCGCGCCAGCGCATTCGGCCCCAGACCATCGTAGAGAAGATGATTACCGCCAATACCCGCATTCACCACACCAAGTCCGTGCGTCTTCGCCTCCGCCGCAAATCGGCGAGCAAGGAAGTCCGGCCAACGATCGTTGCCGTCCGTCGTCGAGGCATGGCCATCGGTGATCGAGTCCCCGAACGCAACCACCGTGCCTGCGTTGCGTTCTCCGCTGAGAACCTCGACACCGGACAGGAAGTACCACCGCGTCCAGCTTTGTGCGGATGGCAACTTAGCCTCACCGCCATGACTACCGCTCGCAAGAAAGCTCGTTGCCCGCGCTCCCGTATGCAACGTAACGTTCATCGGCGCCGCGTTGATCTCGATGTCGACCACAAGATCCGAAAGTGCAGGAAGCTTCACGCTGATGGGATCCGAGACATACTCTGATCCCATCGGGACCGACACAGATGTCGCCCCATGGAACGTCAGCTTCTGCGCGGACTCAGGAACAATGACGCCGCGCTCCGCACCCGCTGCTGGACGCGAGATGCTCACAGAGGCGATCTCGAGTGCCGACTGGCCGAACACGTTCGAGAGCCGAATCCGAACTTGCGAACCGCCCGCCGAGACATGCACGACCTCTCGCAGTGTCGTGTGGTCAAAGGTCTTCGGGGAAAGCACTTCCGCTCCGTACGGCTGAAGCTGTGCAGATCCCCATGTGGCTATCCAGGGATGTACCCCTTCTGCGCATGCGGGCGCAGAGAACGCAACCACTAGCGATGCCAGCCAGCACAAGCGAAGCAGAGAGCGTTGCAGAGCAGCAGGCATTACCTTCTGCACAACCTGTCGCCTGCAGGCGACCACCCGTGCCCATTGACCACCGAGCACAAGACACTTCTTGATGGCTTCGACGATATCGCGACTTCCCTTCTCTCATCGTTAGTTCACATTGAGTGTAAAGCTCGCTGTGTCGCGTACGGAGTCGCCTGAGATCGCGACCGTGACCACCGAGCTTTGCGTCGTGGCTGAGCTTCCGCACCCCGACAGGGTCGAGAGGCAGAGGACCGCGAAGCCCAGTGCCAGCAAGGTGGGAAGCCTGCGGCGGCGGCGCCATCCAAACAACATCGCGACCACCCCAAGTCCCACACCGGCTACCCCATCCCCGCAGTCGGAGAGAACATCAGGTCCAACAAGACTCCGCGTTCTTTGTCCCCCAGGTTCTGGATAGCTCCCGCAGCATGAAATGCCTCGCAGAAACCAAAGCCATCGATGCGTTGGCGCACATGTTCGCCCGTCAGCGCGACGCCGGCAGTAGCAGGCTTTGACTCGGCGCGGAGTACCTTGCCAGGGCCTGTTGCCATGGCAGCGACCGTCAAGCCTACAAAGTCGCGGCGTGTAAGCGACATCCAGATCTCCTCTAGCAAATGACAGGGAACGGGACGTCAGGCCTGCACCTGGCAAAGCCCCAGGGGAGTCGCACTTCAGCCCTCTTGCCTGTCTTTATTTTCAGACGGAAAATTTATAACGATCACCACTGACTCTGTCAATGCTCCCTCTGACAATTTGTCCAGAATGCTTTGCCAAGTCGATCTTCCGTGAAGTGGAACAATCCTGTAGTCCCCCCAAAGAATGCTCGTTATCCCAATCCCTCTGCGGTATGCTGAACCTACGGCGATAAGTCAGCGCTACCGTTCATGTCATCCACTCCCAATGCGAAGCAGCTGCGAAAAACCCCGGTCCGCCACCCAATCCGGGCCGTGCGCGAGCTCGCGTATGTCGAGGTCGCCTCCACCGAGCTGACCCGCGACATCAATCGCGACCTCATCTTGGAGTACGTCCGCTCCTCGCAACCAGTCTCGCGCGTCGATCTCGCGCGCCTCTCCGGGCTGCAGCCCAGCACTGTCTCGTCCATCGTCGAGCAGCTCAAGGAAGAGCGTTGGATCAAGGAAGGCGGCGCGGTAAAGACCGCGCGCGGCCGCCGGCCCACCATGCTTTCGCTCAACGACGACCTGCTGATCCTCGTCGCCGACGTCCGCCCCACCCAGGCCGTGCTCGCGGTCGTCGACCTCAACGGTCGCTTCCTCTCGCGCCTGGTCGTTCCGCTCGCCTCCAAGGTGCAGCGCAGCATCGAGGCCATCGCCGAAGGCATGAACATGTTGCGCGACCAGTCCCCACTGAAATCGTTCGAGGGCATCGGCCTCAGTGTGCAGGGCCGCGTCGAGCCCCAAAGCAACCGACTCACGCTCGCACCCAACCTCAACTGGAAGAACTACGACGTCTGCGGTGAGCTGTCCCGCCGCGTCGGTGGCCTGCGCGTCGAGCTCGAGAACGACGCCAACTCCTGCCTTCTCTCCGAGCTCTGGTTCGGACACCTCGATGGCCTCCGCAACGTTGTGCTCGTCGCCATCTCCGAAGGCGTCGGCGCGGCCGTGCTCGCGGAAGGCCGCCTCATCAGCGGACGCGGCGGCCTTGCCGGCGAGTTTGGCCACATCTGCGTCGACGCCTCCGGCCCATTGTGCGGCTGCGGCCAGCACGGCTGCTGGGAGATGTTCGCTTCCTCCCGCGCCGCGACTCGCTACTACGCTGAGCTGACCGGCAACAACGAGAAGCTGACGATGAGCGAACTCACTACCCGCGCATTGAGCAAAGACTCCGCCGCGCTGCGTGCGCTCGAGCGCCAGAGCGAAGCTATCGGCAAGGGCCTGCGCATGATCAATGCCGCCCTCTCGCCCGAGGTCATCCTCTTCGCCGGCGACATCACCACCGTGTGGGAGCTCTCGCATCACATTATCGAGCGCGAATGCCGCGCCGGTCTGCTCACCGGCTCCTCGCCCAAGCTCATGTCCATCGGCGATGGCGAGCTCGCGCTCCTCCGCGGCGCCGCCGCCGTAGTGCTGCAACGGCACTCAGGCTACTACCGCTCCGCGCACGGCAAACAGCAGCGCGACTAAGCCCTACCGCTCATAGGGCTTCTCAAGATCGTAGAAGGACGCCTGTGGCAACGCGACCGCACTCGCTGCATCAGGATGCCGCGGATCGAAGCGCGCATGCGGTTCGCGCAGAAACGCCGCAAGCGGCAGCTTGTCCTCCACAATGCCCTGCACCACGCAACGCGCTAGCTCATACGCTCCATAGCCGTTGAAGTGCGTATCGTCGTGCAGCGCCTCGGCCTGCTTGGGGTACGTATTCGCCGCAGCATAGACAAACAGGCTGCGCGAGTTGGCCTCGCCAATCGCCTCATACAGCGTCTTACTCATCGCGTTGAGGTCGATCAACGCAACCTTCTGCTCCTCAGCCACCTTACGCATCAGCTCTGGGTACGGCGCGAGCGTATCCGTGATGTGCCCACTCGCATCGAACGTCCGGCGATTCATGCTCGTCACCAGCACCGGCGTCGCTCCACGCTGTCGCGCCATCGCGATGTACTTCGCCAGCAGGCCGGTATACATCTCCGGCGAAACGAATCCGCTGCCTGGCTTCTGATCGTTGTGAGCAAACTGGAAGAACAGGTAATCGCCCTTCCTAATCGTCGAAAAGATCTTCGCAAACCGCAGTTCGCCCTCGAACGACCGTATCGTCTCGCCCGACTCAGCGTGGTTACTCACCGCCACGCGATCGTTGAAGAACGCTGGCAGCATCTGCCCCCATGCCGCCCACGGCTCGTTATCCTGATCCACGACCGTCGAGTCGCCCGCGAGATAGACCGTCGCCGCATCCACGGGCGCAACCCGCACGCTCACCAGCGAAGGCCGTTCGCCCGCAAACTCCAGCGTCAGCTTGCTGTCCCAGTCCAGCGAATTCAGCTCGCGAGGCTTTCGCTTCACCACGGCTGCAGAGCCGTCTTCCTTCGACTGGCCCGCAATACTCGGCGTCCGCACATTCACAACGAAGCTCGACGTCGTGGTCTTCCCCGCCTTCGTCGCAACGGGCGCCAGCATCAACCGCCGCGCCTCCGCACGCACCGTCGTCACTGCAGCCGATGATCCCCCCAGCGTCACCGTCACGCGGTAGTTGCCATCCTTCGCCGGCACCGAGAGAAAGAACTCCTTCGCCGCGCTGCAACCCTTCGCATCGAAATGGTCCGGTGCCATACCAAAGTCGAAGCCCGCAACATCCGCCGCAGCCACGCTCGCGGCGTCAAGCCGCCCAGCGTTTGGCCCAGCGCCGGTGACACACGTGAAGCTCTGTGCCTGAGCAAGAGGCAACATCACAGCAGCCACAGACAATAGAACCACGCGGGAGATATTCGTCATCGCACATCCTCGGAAGGGCGCGCTCGACTCACCCCATCCCTGCCGTACAGAATAGCTGGTCGAGCTGGCATCCAGCACTGCCTACCCCGTACTAGGATGGATGCGCATGTTCCTGCCGTCGCAGTCACGCACGAAAGTTCGAACTCACAACGATTGGCCATTCACCCTCGTCGTCGTCGCGCTCGTGGTGGCGTATGCCACTACGACTGCAGCGCAATCTTCCTCGCAGAACCCAAGTCTCTACCTCGCCGACCACAAGGCCATGGGCACCGTCTACACGCTAAGCCTCTACAGCCCAAGTCAGTCTCAAGCCGAGGCCATCGAGCAGCAGGTCTTCGACGAAATCGACCGCATCGACGCTCTGCTGTCCAACTACCAGCCCGGCAGCGAGCTCTCGCGCATCAATCGACTCGCAGGCCATGAGACTGTAACAACCGACGAGGAAACCATGCGCTTCCTCATCGCCAGTCAACGCTGGAGCCGCGCCAGCAACGGCGCGTTCGACATCACCGTCGGCCGCCTCATGAAACTATGGGGCTTCTATCGCCACCAGGGCCGCATCCCTTCCAGCGCAGAACTTGAGCGAGCGCGCGAGGCCACCGGTTGGCAAAAGATGCAGCTCGACCCCGACGCACGCACCGTGCACTTCACCAACCCCGGCGTTGAACTCGATCCCGGCGGCATCGGCAAGGGCTTCGCGGTAGATGCCGCCGTCGCTCTTCTGCGCGAGGACGGTGTGCACTCCGCCATGCTCTCCGCCGGCGGCAGCACCATCTACGCACTGGGAGCGCCTCCAGGTGAGCCCGGCTGGAAGATCGTCATCCCCGGCCCCTTGCCGCTCAACGACACGCTCACCACCGTCTATCTCCGTGACACATCGCTCTCCAGCTCCGACTGCTCGCAGAAGAACTTCGTCTCCAACGGTCATCTCTACTGCCACATCATGGACCCACGCACCCTGCGTCCCGTCGAAGGCCGCGTGCAAGTCACCATCCTCGACCCCTCCGCGACCGCCAGCGACGCGCTCTCGAACGTGCTCTTCGTCGATCCTCCGGCCGAGAGCCTGCGCATACTCGAGCACGAGGCGCACCACTCCAGCGCGCTCATCGTCTCAACGGCGGACGGCTCAAACACCTGCACCGCATTTCGATGGAAGACAACCATCGACACCAGCCACTGCACTCTGCAACCATCTCAAGGCAACGACCTCAAGCACTGAACGCAAAAGGACGCCACCGAATGAACCGTCGCAACTTCCTGCATACCGCCTCTGCTGCTGCTCTCGGCTCTTCCATTCTTGCTCGCGCCGCCGCCCCCGCAGTAAAGCCCATTCGCATCGGCATCATCGGCTCGGGCAGTCGCGGACAGGAAAACATCCGCCAGCTGCTGCGTGTCCCCGGCGTCTCCATCAGCGCCATCTGCGACATCTATCCTCCCCGCTACGAGCAGACCAACAAGCTAGTCGGTAAAGAAGTCCCCGCAACCGCGAAGCTCGCTGAATTCCTGCATCGTGAGGACATCGACGCCGTCCTCATCGCCAGTCCCGTCGCCTGCCATGCCGAGCATGTCATCGCCACGGCCCGCACCGGACGCCCCATCTACTGCGAAAAGGCCCTCGGCTTCACCGTCGCCGACAACCAGAACATCCTCGCTGAGGTGCACAAGCTCAAGGTCCCGCTCCAGGTCGGCCACGAGTACCGCTACGCCGCGTGGGTGCAGGAAGCCATCCGCCGCGTGAAGGCCGGGGCCATCGGCAAGCCCACGCACGTCTACGCCTACTGGCATCGCAACGGCAGCTGGCGTCGCCCCGTGCCCTCGCCCGATCCGGGCGGCAAGCTCGAGCACCTCATCAACTGGCGACTCTACAAGGAAACCTCCGGCGGCCTCGGCACCGAGCTCGGCTCGCACCACATCGACATCGCCAACTGGGTCTTCGGTGAGCAGCCATCGAGCGTCCTCGGCACGCAAAGCATCGTCAAGTACCACGATGGCCGCACTGTCGGCGACAACGTGCAGATGGTGCTCCACTACACCGAAGGCCGCCGCCTGGTCTTCTCATCACTTACCGACAACGCCAAGTCCGGCAATGAGCTTTGGATTTACGGCGACGAAGGCAGCGTGCAACTCACCATCGAAGACGCGACCTTTTTCTATGAGAAGGACAAGTCACCCCGCAAGAACTCCGGCGTCGTCGCGCAGCAAGGCACCGTCACCGGAGCCTCCTACTCCACCACCAACGAGATGCCCTATCGTGGCCCCGGCGAGAAGCTAGTGACAACCACCGAAGACCCCACACTATGCGCCGTGCGATCCTTCGTCGAAGCTGTCCGCGGCGAACACGCCATTGACGCGGGCCTCATGGTTGGCTTCGGCTCCGGCATCGCCTGCGCCGTCGCCCACGACGCCGTGCAGACTGAAGAGAAGATGTCCATCCCTCTGCCGGCGACAAAGATCTAGCCGCCGCAACTCCGCGTGATCACGATCCCTACGCCAACGGAAACAGCAGCGTCACACTCATGCCGCCTTCGCTGCGGTTCAACGCCCGCACCGTGCCTCCATGCAGGCGCACCGCACGGTCCGTGATCGCAAGTCCCACACCGAACCCACCCGTATCTGCGCTGCGTGCACGGTCCACGCGATAGAACGGCCGGAAGATCTCCGTGAGTTCCTTCTCCGGAATCCCCGGCCCCGCATCGCTGATCTCAATCCCTGCGAACGCCTGTCCCTGCACCTGGTCGCCGAAAATACGCATCTTCACCAGCGTGTTCGGTGCCGTATAGCGAATCGCATTACGCACCACGTTCTCAATCGCGCGGTACAGCAGTTCGGGATTGCCACGGATCCGGAACTGCCCTTCCTGCACCAACTCCACACGACACGGCCGCTGCTGCGCCTCGTACTCTGCGTCCGGCAAAATCTGCTCGCACACTCCGTTCAGCGACACCGGCTCGTACGTTCCCGCACCATCGCGCGCTTCCATCGCGGAGAGCGTCAGCAACTGGCCGATAAGCTGGTTCAAGCGGCTCGCCTCGCGCTCGATGCGGGAGAAATGCGGTTCCAGCCCCGGCTCCGCATCCTCGCGCGCCAGTTCCAACGCCACGCTCAATCGCGCCAGCGGTGAACGCAACTCATGCGACACATCCCGAACCAGCAGCTTCTGCGCTCCCACCATCGACTCCAGCCGCTCGGCCATGTGGTTGAAGTCATGCACCAGTCCCTGGAACTCATCCGAGTTCGCCTGCGCCGCCTGCTTTGGCGACTGCGCCACGCGCACCTCCAGCTTGCCTTCCGCCAGCTGCCGCGAAGCCTTACGCAGCCGTACCAACGGCCTGCTGATAAACAGCACCAGCACGAACGTCGTCGCGCCTCCCACTAGGATCGCCACCGGAAGCTGCGGCACAGCGAAGTGCCAGAACTGCCAGCGCCGCGGTGGAGGGTGGCGATGCGACGCAGGTGCGACCCACGCATACTCGTATCGCGTCCCACTGCTCGCCATTACGGGCACCAGCCAAACCGTTCGGCCACTGACGTCGCGGCCATCGATATGGTCTGCAAGATGAGGCTTCAACCCGGCGACTGGCACAGGCGTTGACACGCTGCAGATCACATCACCTTCTGTATCTAGCAGCGCGGCGCCGAAAGGCTCATAACGTTGGGCGTTCGCAGCGAAGCCCTCGCAGCCCGCCTTGTTATACGCGGCAATCGCCAGTTCCCCGCTGTTGTGCAGGTTGCTGTCCAGCGCCTCAGCGATCGTTCCACCATTAGGAAAATGCTGCGACACGATCAGCGCCGTCGAGATCACGAAGATAAGGCTCTGCGCGAGCCAGAAGATGGCAAAGATACGAAAGAAAAGTCCACGCATAACTTAGTTGCGACCCCCTACGACACGGCGCAGCACCAGCTGATACCCCGCGCCGCGCACCGTCTTCACAAGGTCTTCGCCGCTCCCATCGCGCGCCAGCTTCTTGCGCAGCCGGCTCACATGCATGTCCAGGCTGCGATCGAACGGGTTGAAGCTGCGCCCCAGCACCTCTTCAGAAAGCTTGTCGCGATCCACCACCTTACCCGGCGATCGCATCAGCACTTCCAGCAACGCAAACTCCACATCCGTCAGGTCAAGCGCTTCACCATTCAGCGTCACCGTGCGCGCCGCACTGTCCAGCGTTAGTCCTTCGACACTGAGAGTCTGCCGCTCCTCGCTGGATACCGGCGCAATCGCCCGCCGCCGAATCGCGCGAATCCGCGCCAGCAGCTCGCGAGCGTTGAACGGCTTGGCCAGATAATCATCCGCGCCCAGCTCAAGACCCACGATGCGGTCCACATCCTCACCCCGCGCCGTGAGCAGCAGAACGCTGCCCGCGGAGAACGTGCGAATGTTCTTCAGCACCTCGAAGCCATCCATGCCGGGCAGCATCACATCGAGCAGAATCATGTCCCACGCTCGCTGCCGCGCAGCCTCCAGCCCCGAGTCGCCGCGGTGCACCGCCGAGACGTGGAAGTCGTAGCGCCCAAGATACTGCGTGAGCATCTCGCACAGCTCCACATCGTCGTCGATCAGCAGTACCTCGTCCATCGCGCCCTTCTCGAGTCGGTGTCTCTCGATCCAGACTAGCGCCGATGCGCCAGCCTGCAACAACCCTTTTTGTCACGATTGGTCACTGCGGTAGTGACAATTCGTTACAGCGCGTTACCCATTGTGGCCGCACGGTCCGCACCCATGCGTTGTTCTGGAGATGGTCCAAAGAGGCAACGCATGATTCGCTTTCGCAACTTCGCTCTTGTATCCATCACTCTTCTGCTTTCCATGGCGCTCTCAGCCCCCGTGCTCGCTCAGATTCCCACGGGCTCAATCACCGGGACGGCTACGGGCACAGTCCGCGGCGCCATCAAGGATCCCTCCGGCGCACTCGTGCCGCAGGCGGACATCACGCTCTCCAGCAACGGCGCCATCGCCCGGAAGGTCAAGAGCTCCGCCGCCGGCACCTATGAGATTCCCCGCCTCGCTCTCGGCCGCTACACCCTCTCGGTCGTCGCCAAGGGCTTCAGCCCCGCGCTCGTCAACGACATCATGGTCTTCTCTGACAAGCCCGCCACCCAGGACGTCCAGCTCGAAATCTCCGTCGAGTCCTCCGTGCAGGTCGACACCGAAGCTCCCGGCGTCAGTGTCAGCCCCGACGACAACGCCAACTCCATCGTCATCAAAGGCAAGGACCTCGATGCCCTCTCCGACGATCCCGACGATCTGCAGAACGAGCTCACCGCCCTCGCCGGTCCCTCCGCTGGCCCATCAGGCGGCGAGATCTACATCGACGGTTTCAGCGGAGGCCAGCTCCCGCCCAAGAGCGCCATCCGCGAGATCCGCGTCAATCGCAATCCCTTCTCCGCCCAGTACGACAAGCTCGGCTACGGTCGCATCGAGATCCTCACCAAGCCTGGTACCGACAAGTTCCACGGCACGCTGATGGTCAACGGCAACGACAACGTCTTCAACTCGCTCAACCCCTTCGTCACCAGCGAGCCCGCCTATTACTCCACCTTCTTCACCGGCAATGCCAGCGGCGCGCTCACCAAAAACGCCTCGTGGTTCGGCAACGTCTTCCGTCGCGACAACGCCTCCAACTCCATCGTCAACGCCGAGGTACTCGATGCCAGCGGCAACACCGTCGCCTACAAGATCGCGCAGCCCAATCCGCAGTCGCGCCTCGACATCAGCCCGCGCTTCGACTTCCAGCTCGGCGCCACCAATACGCTCAGCGTGCGCTACATGTTCGATCGCCAGATCGCAACCAACAGCGGCGTGTCCGGCTTCTCGCTTCCCTCGCAGGCCTACAACACCCACAACATCGAGAACACCGTTCAGATCAGCGACACCCAGATCCTAAGCCCCAAAGTCGTCAACGATCTCCGCTTCCAGTTTGCAACCGATCGCGACAACCAGACGCCCACCACAGCCGCATCCGCGTCGCTTCCTTCAGGCTTCACCTGCAACAACTACAACCTCTCCACGGACCCCACGGTCACCGTGCAAGGTGCCGTCACCTGCGGCGGCAACAACTCCGGCACCGTCAAGGACAACATCGACCGCTACGAACTGCAGGACTACGTGACCGCAGCGCACGGCAAGCACGCCCTCAACTTCGGCACCCGCCTCCGTCTCACGCACGAGGTCAACACCTCCACCGCGGGCGCCAACGGCGACTATATCTATTCCTCGCTCGCCGCCTACTCCGCTGGCACGCCGTCCGAGTACGACGTCACCGTCAACACCAAGCCCACCGTGCGATTGAACCTCTTCGACGCTGCCTTCTTCTACCAGGACGATTGGACCGCGAAGCCCAACCTGACCCTCAGCTACGGCATCCGCTACGAAGGCCAGAACCGCATCGGCGACCACGCCGACTTCGCGCCGCGCTTCGCCCTCAGCTGGGCCCCCGGTGCCACCAATGGCAAGAAAGCTAACACCGTCATCCGCGCCGGCTACGGCTGGTTCTACGACCGCTTCGCCGCCACCAACGTGCTCAATGCCATCCGCCAGAACGGCGTCAATCAACAGAAATACGTCGTCGAGAACCCCACCTTCAACTCCAACGCTCCCGCTCCCTCCACGCTCGCCAGCTTGAGCACCTCAGCCCCCACCATCTACTCCATCTCACCCAACCTCAAGGCCTCGGTGAACATGGAAGCGGCCGTCGGCGTCGATCACAGCTTCGGCAAACTGCTCACGCTCTCGGCCACGTACATCAACTCGCGCGGCGTGCACCAGTACCTGAGTGACAACATCAACGCTTACGAAGCCGGTACCTACAACGGCGTCACCGGCACACGTCCCAACGGCATCAACGAGAACCTCTACCAGTTCCAGTCCGATGGTGTGTACAACCAGAACCAGCTCATGCTCAACTACACCGTCCGCATGAAGCGCACCTCGCTCTTCGGCTTCTACCAGCTCGGCTTCGCCAAGTCCGATACCTCTGGCGCAACGTACTTCCCCTCCGACCAGACCAACCCCGGTGCCGACTACGGTCGCGCCTCCTTCGATGTCCGCAACCGCTTCCTCCTCGGCGGCAGTGTGCAGGCGCCCTTCGGCATCAGCCTCAGCCCCTTCCTCGTCGCCAACGCCGGCAACCCCTTCAACATCACGACGGGCTCGGACCTCAACGGCGACAACCAGTACAACGACCGCCCGTCCTACGCCACCGCATCCAGCACCGACATCGTGAAGACCGCGCTCGGCGCCTTCGATCTCGATCCCAGCTCCACCGCGACACGCATCCCCTACGACCTCGGCACCGGCCCCTCCAACTGGAGCCTCAACCTCCGCATCAGCAAGTCCATCGGCATCGGTCCTCGCGTAGAAGGCGGAGTCGGCGGCTCACAGGGTGGTGGACCCGGCGGTGGTCCTGGCGGCCCCGGAGGCGGTGGTCCCGGTGGTGGTGGCCCTGGCGGCGGCGGTGGCCTCGGGCCCGGCGGCCTCAGCGGCAACGGCGGTCCTCCTCGGCTCGATCAGCAGGTCCCTCGTCGCTACGCCCTCAACTTCGCCGTCATGGCCCACAACGCCCTCAACCACACTAGCCTCGCCACGCCCAACGGCGTCCTCAGCTCGCCCAACTTCGACAAATCCACCGCCATCGCAGGTGGCTTCTTCGGGAGCGCAGCGTCCAACCGTAGCATCGACCTCCAAATGTCCTTCAGCTTCTAGAAAGGCGAAACCATGCGAGCAGTGTTCACGCGCACGACCCGTCGCTGGCCTCTCATCCTGGCCGTCGTCATCGCGCAGCTCGCATGGCTGCAGGTCGTCCTCTTCTCTGGAACACGCGCCATGCTTCACGCCGCTTTCCCTTCACATACCCAGCACAGCGCGGCGTCAACCGCAGATACGGAACAGCCAGATCAAGACTCCGACAACGATCAGGAGTGAGCTGCCCGATCATCGAACAGCCCGCGCATCTCTCCTCCAAACTAGCTGGTGAATAGGTATAGTGGATCTGCGACCAAACTAGTCGTATATGAAATCGAGGCTGAACGTGAGCTCTTCTCTTCACACTCTTTCCTGCATCGCCGCACTTGCCGCGCTCCCGCTTTTGGCCTCCGCGCAAGGCCCCGGCGGAGGTCGCCAGCAGCCCAGGTTCGCATTGCAGGCGCTGGACCTCGATCACGATGGAGCCCTCTCGCCTGATGAGATCAAGGCTGCCCCTACCAGCCTTCTCACCCTCGACCGCAACGGCGATGGCGAGCTCACCGCCGACGAACTCACCGGCCGTCCGCCCGAGGCCGACGCCGGTGCTGACCAACTTATTCAGCAGCTCATGGGCTTCGACAAAACCAGCAAGGGCTACCTCGTCGCCGCCGATCTCCCCGAGCGCATGCAGGGTATGTTCGCCCGCGGCGACGCCAACCACGACGGCAGGCTCACGCCCGACGAGATCCGAGCCCTGAGCACCCATCAGGCCATGCCCGCCGGTCCCAGCGCCCGCCCAGGCCGTGCCGAAGGCGTCTTCCGCATGGACCCAGTCCTCAACGCGCTCGATACCAACCACGACGGCATCCTTGAAGCCGACGAGATCGCTGCCGCCAGCACATCGCTGCTCACGCTCGACGCCAATCATGACGGAAACTTAACTCAGGACGAGATCCGCGTCCGCCAGCAGACCGTCGAAGATCGAGCTAACCATATGTTCGATGAGTTCGACTCCAACAAGGACGGTAAGCTCGCTCGCAACGAAGTTCCCGATGGCCTGGCCGCACAGTTCGACGCCATCGACACCAACCACGACGGCTTCCTCGACAAGCAGGAGCTCCTGAAGTACTTCAGCACGCAAGGTCCCGGCCGCGGGCCCGGCGGCCCGGGCCGTCCCGATGGCGAGCAGCGTCGCTCCGACGTCCCGCCGCAGTCGTAGCGAACCCTCAGCAAAATCACCCAAGGAGATGATGATGAACCCGAAGACGCGACGACTCCTCAGCGCCCTCAGCGCATTTCCTCTCGCCGCCGCACCGCTCAGCCAGCAGGCCCTCGCCGCAAACTCCGGCGAGCACAGCAATACATGGACCTTCCACCACGAGAACGTGCTCGGCACCAGCCTCGCCATGCATGTCAGTGCGAAAGACGAAGCCTCCGCCGCCCGCGCCGAATCTGCCGCGCTCGCTGTCTTTGATCGCGAGCGCGCCATCCTCAGCGCCTGGGACGAGCACAGCGAGTTCTCCCGCTGGGAACGCACGCACTTCGAGGCTGTTCCCGTCTCTGCCGACCTCTTCACCGTCCTCTCAGCCTTCGACACCTGGCGCAACCGCACGAACGGCGCACTCGATCCCAGCGTCGAAGCCGCCACACGCCTCTGGAAGAATGCCACCTCGGAAGGCCGCATCCCCACCGCGCACGAGATCGCCGAGGTTCGTGAGTCCATCGCCCAGCCTCACTGGACGCTCGACGCCCAACATCACACGGCAACCCGCGTCAGCGACACGCCGCTAGCCCTCGCGTCCTTCGCCAAGAGCTGGATTACCGCCAAAGCTGCCGACGCCGCGTTGGCCGCGGGAGCCGAAGGCATCATGCTCAACGTCGGTGGCGATGTCGTCGTGCGCGGCGCGATGACTCAGGTCGTCAGCATCACCGATCCACGCTCTGCCTCCGACAACGACCGCGCCCTCACCCACATCGTCGTCGCCAATCGCGCCGTAGCCACCAGCGGCGACTATCGCCGCGGCTTCACCACCGCCAGCGCTTATAGCTTCGATAAGCCCCAGTATTCGCATCTCATCGACCCACGCACCGCGCAACCCACCGCACACATTCTGTCTTCTACCGTCATCGCCAAGGATGCCGAGACCGCCGGTGCCCTCGCCACCGCCTTCAGCGTGCTGCGCGAAGACGAATCCGCCGCGCTCGCCCGCACTCTGCCCGGCGTCGACTACATGCTCGTGCTCGCCGATGGCAGCCAGGTCACCAGCCCCGGCTGGAACCGCTACGAGTTCGCCGCCTCCACGCCGCGCTATCAGCCTGCGGCATTCGCACCTCAACAGAAGGCCGCGGCCGGGCTCTTCGATCCAAGCTACGAACTCAACATCGATCTCAACCTCCAGCGCATCGACAACCCACGCTATCGCCGTCCCTACGTAGCCGTGTGGATCGAGGACGCGGACCACTTCCCCGTCCGCACCCTCGCACTCTGGTTCGAAAAGAATCGCTGGCTGCCGGAGCTCAAGCAGTGGTATCGCGACGACCAGGTCCGCACCATGAGCGAAGGCACCGACATCTCGCGCACCGTTAGCTCCGCCACGCGCCCGCCCGGACACTACAACCTCAAGTGGGATGGCAAGGACAACACCGGCAAGCCCGTAAAGGCCGGCAAGTATACGGTGGTCATCGAAGCCGCACGCGAACATGGTGGCTACGACGTCCAGCGTCGCGAGCTCAGCTTCACCGGCAAGCCTGAACAGGCCACCATCGCTCCGGGGCAGGAGCTGGGAGAGATCACGCTTGACTACCGGAAGCGCTAGTACAGCGAATTCAGACGCCCGGCCCGCAGTCTCCTGGAAGGTGCATCTGCGCCGCCAGTCGGCAATCGTCAGCCGCTGGCTGCACATCTACCTCTCCATGGTCAGCTTCGCGGTAGTGTTCTTCTTCGCCGCCACCGGCCTCACGCTCAATCATCCCGACTGGTTCGCCAGCCAGCAGCGCACCGTCATCAGGCACGGCGTCGCCGACGCCGCACTCCTGGGCAAAGGAGCATCTCACGATCCCGACAAGCTCGGCCTCGTCGAGATGCTCCGTGCGCGCGAGCACGTCCACGGAGCCGTCGGCGAAGTACGCATCGACGACTCGCAGGTCTCCATCTCGATGCGCGCCCCCGGCTACACCGCGGATACCTTCATCGATCGCGACACCGGCAAGTACGAACTCACAGAGGTCTCCAGCGGCTTCGTCGCGGTCATGAACGATCTCCACAAGGGCCGCGACTCGGGTAAGGTCTGGGCCTTCCTCATCGACGCCAGCGCCGTGCTGCTCGTGCTCGTCTCGCTCACCGGCTTTGTCCTGTTGTGGTTCATGCACAAGCGTCGAACCAGTGGCTTCCTGCTCGCGCTCGCCGGCGCCATCGCAGTCGTCACGCTCTACAAGCTCTACGTTCCCTAGCCCTTGGGCTTCGCCGTGCTCTGCCGCACGATCAGGCTCGTCGGCACCGCCGCAAGTGGTGCATGCTCGCCGCCTTCCACCAGCTGCTGCAGCAGCTGCACCGCCGCACGCGCAATGTCCGTCCGCGACATCCGCACCGTCGTCAACGGCGGAATCAGGAATTCGCTGAAACGAACATCGTCGAAGCCCACGACCGAAACATCCTGCGGCACCTTCAGTCCCGCCGCGGATACCGCGTGCATCGCGCCAATCGCGGACAGATCGTTCGAGCAGACAATCGCCGTTGGAGGCATGCTCAGCTGCAACAATGCCTGCGCTGCAGCCATGCCCGCTTCCAGCATGTGATCGCCAACGACCAGGTACGCTGGCTCGGTCTTCAGCCCCGCCTTCTTCATCGCAGCCTGAAATGCCCTGCGGCGCGCCACCGCGGAGTGCAGCGCCGGAGGTCCCGAGACAAACGCAATGCGCTCATGCCCCAGCTCCACAAGATGTTCCACCGCCGCCGCAATCCCCTGCGCATAATCGATGCTGATCGCCAGCGACTTCTGCGTCGCCGGAGCCTTGTCGATAAACACCATCGGGATGCCGCGCTCCGCCAGCCTATCCAGCAGCGGTCCTTCAATGCCGAAGGTCATCACCGCAACCCCATCGACCTTCCGCTCCAGCATCCGGTCAACGCACGCCTCCATCTTCTGCAGGTCATAGTTCGTCGAGCCGATCAGCGTCTCGTATCCAACCTCAACGGCCGCATCTTCAAAGCCCTGGATCAGCTCCGGGAAAAATGGATTCGTGATGTCCGAGATGATGACGCCGAACGTGCTGCTGCGCCCCGACACCAGCGACCGCGCCACCCGGCTCGGAATATAGCCGAGCTCACGAATCGCCGCCCGCACCCGCTCCGCAAGCTGCTCATCCACGCGAGGATTGCGATTGACGACGCGCGACACCGTGGAGACCGAAACACCCGCATGCGCGGCGACACCACGTATGTCCAGCCGTCCTTCGCGAGTTGCGCTCTTGCGCCTGCTTCCCTGCTTCGCCAACTCAACCCTCGCTTTGCGTTCCACCAAACTACCACCAAACACGAAGGCCGCTGCGCGTCTCTTCGCAGCGGCTCCGTTCACTCAACATCACCTAGCAAACATCCTTCGTCTGCCCATACGTCGCATTCGCTCCATGCTTGCGGAAGTAATGCCGATCAAGCAGCGCCTGCGTCACCACCTGCGGATTGGCCTCGAGCAACAAGGTCCGAAACGCCATGCGAGCCACCGCCTCCAGCACCACCGCGTTATGCGCCGCATCGTGCGCATCCTTGCCCCAAGCAAACGGAGCATGCCCCGCCACAAGACAAGCCGGCACAGCGAGCGGATCGACCGCTTCAACCCCATTCCCACCGCGAAAACGCTCCACGATGGCAACGCCAGTCTCATGCACATACCGCCCACCGATAGCCGCATCGCTCAGCGGCTTCGTCACCGGCACAGGCCCATAGAAGTAGTCCGCGTGCGTTGTGCCCAGCGCCGGAATCGGCAACCCCGCCTGCGCAAAGCTCGTCGCAAACTCCGAGTGCGTATGCACCACCGCACCAATCTGCAGAAACTCGCGATACAGCAGTGTATGCGTGTCCAGGTCCGACGACGGCCGATACTCGCCCTCGACAATCTTCCCATCGAGGTCCGTCACTACCATATGCTCCGGCTTCAGCCGGTCATAGTCCACGCCCGAAGGCTTGATCACCACCAGCCCCTGCCCCCGGTCCACACCAGAAGCGTTGCCAAATGTGTACAGCACCAGCCCACGCTTCACCAGCTCAAGGTTCGCCTCAAGCACTTCCTCTCGCAATGTCTTTAGTAGCACCTTCGATCTCCCCTCGAGCAACATAGCCAACGGAACAGCCGCTAACGCGAAGCGCTAACCGCGAAGCGGCTAACCAGCTGACTCGCTGCCCTACCGCAGCTTGTACGCCGCATCGCTCCACACCAGCTCCTGGCGCAGCTGATGCAACTTTGTGTCCGCATCAAGCCGCACCAGCTCGATGCCCGCAATCTCCGCGAAGTCCGCCATGTGTTCCATCGTCAGCGCCTGTGAGAAGCCCGTGTGATGCGCTCCGCCCGCATAGATCCAACCCGCCGCCGCCACGCGCAGACTCGGCTGAGGAATCCACATCACGCGAGCCACTGGCAGCTTCGGGAACTCATGCTCCGGATCCACCACCTTCACTTCGTTCACGATCATGCGGAACCGATTGCCCATGTCCACGACCGTCGCAACCACCGCCGGTCCCGCCGGAGCCGTGAACACCAGTCGTACCGGATCGGCCTTGCCACCGATGCCCAGCGGATGCACCTCCACCGTAGGCTTAGCCTTCGCAATCGACGGACAGATCTCCAGCATGTGCGATCCCAGCACCTTCGGCTCGCCCGCGAAGTCGTACGTGTAGTCCTCCATGAACGACGTGCCGCCATCCATGCCCTGCGCCATCACCTTCATGATGCGCACCAGCGCCGCGGTCTTCCAATCACCCTCGCCGCCAAAACCAAAGCCATCGGCCATCAGCCGCTGCGACGCAATGCCCGGAAGCTGCGCCATACCATGCAGGTCTTCGAACGTATCCGTGTACGCCCCAAAGCCGCCCTCGGTAAGGAACGCGCGCATGCCTAGCTCGATGCGCGCCGCATCCGCCAGCGAGTCCGCACGATCATGCTCCTTCGCAATCGTGTACGTATCGCGGTACTCCTGCACGAGCTTCGCCACCTCGGCGTCCGAGAACTGTGCCATGCGATCCGTAAGATCCCCAATGCCAAAGCCCGACACCGTGTAGCCAAACACCCGCTGCGCTTCGACCTTGTCTCCCTCCGTCACCGCAACGTTGCGCATGTTGTCGCCGAATCGCGCCACCTTCAGGTGCTGCGATTCATGCCATCCCAGCGCCGCACGCGACCACGCACCAATCTCCGCGACTGTCTCCTTGTCACCCCAGAAACCCACCACAACCTTCCGCGCCAGCCGCAGGCGAGCCATCATGAATCCGAACTCGCGGTCGCCATGCGCCGCCTGGTTCAGGTTCATGAAGTCCATATCGATCGTCGCGTATGGCAGCTCGCGATTGAACTGCGTATGCAGATGCAGCACCGGCTTGCGCAGCGCCTGCAGCCCCGCGATCCACATCTTCGCCGGCGAGAACGTATGCATCCACAGCACGAGCCCGATGCACACATCGCTCGAGTTCGCCTCGTTCGCAATCTTCGAGATGCTCTCCGCGTTCACCATCACCGGCTTCGCCACCACACGCACCGGAATCGCGCTCTCGCCATCCAGGCTCGCGGCAATCTTCTGCGCGTTCTCCGCAACCTGCTGCAGCGGCCCCGGCCCATAGAGGTGCTGACTTCCAGTAACAAACCAAAGCTCAAGTGTCTTGCCTGTATTCACGTATCTATCTCCTGCCGTCCATCTCGATGAATCTGTAGTCGATCAATCTATCTATGCCTGCAGCACGCGCGCCGCAACCGTCCTCAAGTCACGAAGGATGCCGTACATCGGCTCCGCCGCGCCATCCTGTCCAAACCCGAAGTACACCCGCCGATACAGCGCAAACAGCTCGTCGTAGATCGCCACAGCCCTCGACTCCGGCGTAAATGTCCGATACTCCGGACACATCTTCTGCTGCGCCTCTTCAATCGTGCCAAAGATCCCCGCCGCCAGCTGCGCGAAGATGCCCGAGCCCACACTCGTCGGTGTCGTCGCAGGCACCAGCACCGGCTTGTTCAGCACATTCGCGTAGATCTGGTTCAGCACATCGTTCTTCTGCGGAATGCCGCCCGCATTGATCACACGCTCAATCGGCACACCATACTCCGCCATGCGCTCGAAGATGATCCGCGTGTGCAGCGCCGTTCCTTCAATCGCCGCGAATAACTCATCCTGCGCCGTGTGCAGCAGGTTCCATCCCAGCGTGATGCCGGTGAGTTCGCTATTCACCAGCACCGTACGATCTCCGTTATCCCAGCTCAATCGCAGCAGCCCGGTCTGCCCGGCCTTGTAGCTCTCCAACCCCTTCGACAACGTCGCAACATCCGACCCCGCACGCTTCGCAATCGCCTCGAAGATATCGCCGACCGCGGAGAGCCCCGCCTCCACACCCGTGTACTCCGGATGCACGCTGCCCGGCACCACGCCGCACACACCCGGCACCAGGTTCACGTTCTTACCCATCGCGATGATGCACGTCGACGTGCCCACCACATTGACCACATCGCCCTCGCGGCAACCCGCGCCAATCGCATCCCAGTGCGCATCGAACGCGCCCACCGGAATCGGAATGCCCGTCCGCAGACCCAGCTTCTCCGCCCACTCGGCCGAGAGATGCCCCGCAAGATGATCCGAGGTCAAAACCTCGCTCTCCATCTTTTCGCGCACACCATCCAGCAGTGGGTCGACCGAGCTGAGAAACGCTTGGCTCGGATACCCACCCCACTTCGGGTTCCACATCCACTTGTGCCCCATCGCACAAACAGACCGCTTCACTAGCTTCGGATCCGTCACACCCGCAAGCGTCGCCGCCACCATGTCGCAATGCTCGAACGCGCTAGCAAATTGCGCACGCTTGTCAGGGTTGTGCCGCAGCCAGTGCAGCAGCTTCGCCCATCCCCACTCATGCGAGTACACCCCGCCGCACCACTCGATGGCCTCAAGGCCCTCCGCATGCGCAAGCTCCGTAATCTCCTGCGCCTCATGCAGCGCCCGGTGGTCGCACCACAGGTAGTACTCGTTCAACGGCTGCATCTTCGCATCGACGGGCACCACGCTCGACCCCGTCGTATCCAGCGCAATCGCCTCAACCTGATCGCCGTCCACACCCGTCTCCGTCAGCACGGCGCGCATGGCCCCCACCAGCGCCCGCATCTGGTCTGCGTGCGACTGCGTCGCAAGGTCTGGTTCCTCGCGGCTCCGATGCAGCGGATATGACGCCGAAGCCGTCCCCAGCCTCCCGCGCTCACTATCCAGTAACGTCACGCGAGTGCTCAGCGTGCCAAAGTCAACTCCCGCTACGATCCGCATCTCAATCCTCTTGCGCAGGCATGGGGCAGTCCCAGCAAACGTTTTCCCACTTTGACGAACTTTACCTACCCGCCCCCGAAAAGGTCAAGATAGCCACGTTCTCACCGCATCTACTCTCCAGGAAACGTTCCGCCCAGTGGCCTAACCCTTGATCGACCTACCGCGCCCCCACCTGTGGATCCTCGCCTCCGAACACCCACGTCGCCCTGCACAAACTGAAAGAGTTCTGGTAGACTCAGTCTTGTTGCCGCGCAGTGCTGACCCGCCGCGCTCTCACGAGCAGGTGGTGACACAAGTACTGAAGCGGCGGAAGTTGCAGTCCTGCCTACGAGTCCCTCGCAGCGTTGGATCACAACCTCCGCCCAGCCCAAACGCTGGAGACGTAGCTCAGTTGGTTAGAGCGCTGCCCTGTCACGGCAGAGGTCGCGGGTTCGAGCCCCGTCGTCTCCGCCATCATTCTAAAGCACTTAGGATGATGGGTGACCCCAAAAAGACAAAGGTCTAAGGTTTGATATGGGTGCAATAAGCACCCTACCCTACCTTTTGAGGGTGTGTAGCACCCTTCGTTTCACCCAGATTTGGAACCATCATCCTTACAACCTTGCTTTGTGCAGCTCGCTTATGCGAATTCGTCGCCTGCGTGTAAACGTCAAGCGTGATCCTGCTATTCGCGTGCCTCAAAAGCTCCTGTACCGTCTTCACATCTTCCCCATTCGCCTTCAGCAAGGTGCCGAAGCTGTGACGGAAGGTATGCCAGCCGATTCGTTTGTGAATGCCGTTTGCTTTCGCAACCGGCCGTATATGCCGCTTCATGAGGTTGTCCGGCCAGTACGGCTGTTTTCCCCTCATAGTCTCGCTGGCGAAGACATAATCGTCATCCAGCGCGTAGGCGCTCTGGCGACGCCAGCGCAGCAAGTCTTCCGCCATATAGCTATCGAGCGGAACCGGCTTCGCGGATGCCTCCGTTTTGCAATCGCCCACTACCTGGTGCCAGATCGAACGAGTCACACTGAGTTCGAGAGCGTCAAAGTCCACATCACGCCAGCGAAGAGCCAGAAGTTCGCTCACGCGAAGTCCTGTGCCAGCGTCGAGCAGAACCAAAGTCCGTTCCCGGATTCCCAGCTTGCTCAGCAGTAGTTGAAGCTCGGTCAGCTCCAGAACATCAGGAATCCGCTCACGTTTTGCGCTTTGACGCACGAGCTTGATCGGGTTTTTGTCCGACCATTCGTATCGCATTGCATGTGTGAACAGTGCGCTCATGAGGTTCCGAATCTTGGCCCGTGTGCCTTTCGCCCGCTTGATCCCGTCCAGCCAATCTTCGACTGCAACGGACTTCACCTGGTCGAGCGTGTGATCTCCCCAACGAGGAAGAATCCAGTTCTCCAGATTGCATTCATAGGCAGATCGCGTCGAGAACGCTTTTCTCCCATTACGATCACCGGCTAATTCTTTCAACCTGTAATGCGCAACGAGCATGGCAATTGTGCTCGGCCCGGCTCCTGCCTGCGGGGTTTCTTGATTGGCGTCGATGCGCAACGCTTGTGCTGCTTTGAGGGCCGATGCTTCATTCGCGAGTGTATCGACCGTGCCGACGATTGCTTTACGGTACTTGCTCTTGCCGTCGGTTCCAGTCTCATACCACCGAAAAATCCATACATCAGGCCCGCTCCGCCGCCTTTCGCGTTGCACGCTTCCTTGTTGATACCGTGTTCGCCTTGACATGCTTTCTCCTGTCTCAGGCGCACCGGATGGCTATTACAAGGTTAGCGCTGCGCCGGGCAGAGGTCGAGAGTTTTATCTTGTGGATTAACTAGCAAGCTGACGTTGAATCCACTCCTCAATGACCGACGCACGGAAGCGCCACAGCTTTCCGACATGGACGCCACGCACGACACCTTTCCGTGCCAATTTCTGCAACGTCTTGGGATGGCACTTCATAATCGAGGCTGCTTCGTCGCTGTCGAGCAGTCGTTCGGGTATGAATGTAGAGGTGGTGGCTGGCGGCTTCTTGGGCACTCTGGTCTGGTGATTGTCGTTAGCAAATTCTGAAGGCATTGGAACCTCCCACTGGAGATTGTTTCGGACTGCGCTTACGTTGACGACATTCAACGGCGAGCACATCCGATATCCAAGAGTGCTTGCGGATTCCCTCAGAGTCCAATACTTCCTACCAATACTGCCCAAAGTTTCACTTATGGCAGGGCGTAAAGGTAGGAACCTGAAAGTTCCTAGTTACCTTTGCGAGTAGCTAGGTACCTGCTGGTTCCTAATTGACTGTTGTGGTACGCAGGAGAACGATTAATTATCCACAGCCCCCATGTGGACTGTCGGATGGACGCCATGCCAAGCGGAGTACCTGGGCCATGTCAGATT
>NZ_JBMHYI010000050.1:0-74983 GCF_058498515.1 Bryocella sp. | reverse complement strand
GAAGAGCATCTGGCCGAGGATGCCGCGGATGTCTTCCTTGGTGGCGTCCTCGTCGAACTGGTGCAGCCAGTCGTTGACGGTCATTCCCATCTGGATGGAGGAGATGAAGTCCTGGGCGAAGTAGCCGATCTGGGCTGCGTGTCCCCACTTGACGGCGCCTGAGTCGATGGAGACGTCGGCCTCGTCGACGCCGGGGGCGTTGGCGAGCAGGGCCTTGAGGAGGGTCGATTTGCCCTGGCCGTTGCGGCCCACGAGGGCGATCTTGTCGCCCCTCATGAGTGAGGAGGAGAACTTTTCGATGACTTGCAACGGCGGGCCGTCCTGCTGCGGGTAGGCCTTGGAGACATCCTCGATCTCCAGAATGTGCTTGCCGGAGGGACGCGCCTGCTCGAAGCGGATGTAGGGGCGCTGGATGTTGGAGCGGGCCAGCTCGGTGACGGCGAGGCGATCGACCTCTTTTTTGCGCGAG
This sequence comes from Bryocella sp., assembly GCF_058498515.1. Lineage (NCBI taxonomy): Bacteria > Pseudomonadati > Acidobacteriota > Terriglobia > Terriglobales > Acidobacteriaceae > Bryocella > Bryocella sp. The sequence goes on along the minus strand of NZ_JBMHYI010000050.1, from coordinate 74,514 downwards.
GTGACCTGGCTGGAGCGCGTTCCGCCGGAGAAGCGGGCGATGAAGTCGTTGAGCTGGGCGATTTTTTTCTCGCGCTGCTCGTTCTGGCTCTCGACGCGGGAGCGGATGGCGGTCTTCTGCTCGACCATGTCGTCGTAACCGCCGTTGTAGAGGATGATGGTCTCGTAGTCGATGTCGGCGATGTGGGTGCAGATGGAGTTCAGGAAGTGGCGGTCATGCGAGATGGTGATGACCAGCCCGTTGTAGCGGTTGAGGAAGGTCTCGAGCCAGTGGATCGATTCGAGATCGAGGTAGTTGGTGGGCTCGTCCAACAGCAGCGCGGCGGGGTTGCCGAACAGCGCCTGCGCGAGCAGCACACGGACCTTCTGGCCGCCCTGCAGCTCGCTCATCTTGCGCTCGTGGACCTCGTCGGGGATGTCGAGACCCTGCAGCAGGATCGCCGCGTTGGCCTCAGCCTCATAGCCGTCCTCTTCGCCGACAATTCCCTCGAGCTCGCCGAGGCGGATGCCGTCCTCGTCCGTCATCTCCGGCTTGTTGTAGATCTCCTCGCGCTCCTCGAGAGCGGCCCAGAGACCTTTGTTGCCCATGATGACAGTGTCGATGACGCGGTAAGCGTCAAACGCGTACTGGTCCTGGCGGAGGATGCCGAGCTTCTTGGGGCGCACGACGACGCCCTTCTGGGCGTCCAGCTCGCCGGTCAATACCTTCATGAACGTCGACTTGCCGGCGCCGTTGGGTCCGGTGAGTCCGTAGCGGCGGCCGGCGATGAACGTCACGGAGACGTCCTCGAATAGCAGCTTGGAGCCGTAGCGCATGGTTACATTGGAAACAGAGATCATCTCTTATATTTTCGCATGTTTGCTTCGCAAGGCTGTGTTAAGAGACCGACGCCGCGCCCCAGGCGTCTCCGCCTGCGAGGCGCGGCGTCGGCCGGCTCACACTGGATCTCGTCAGGCCCTGGAAGGGCCTTCAGGTTACGACTTGCAGGGGTCGCCGCACTCCTGCGGAGCGCGCGCCAACTCACGGCTACGCTGACCGGGGGAGGTAAAGTACTGGGCGACGACAAGTGCGATGGGTAGAAAGAAGATAGCGGCGTCCATGATGGCCTCCTTATCGGTCTTCACGTAATGGATGTTGGCTGGTTGCCGAAAGCATCGACAACCGCGACGATTTTGTTGAGCGCTGTCCCGTTTCCATTGGGTGAACAGGACAGCGCTCGTTCTGGTTGCAACTGCTTAGCGGAGACCGCCGCCGGCCTGGAGAAGAGCGCCGGTAACCCAGCCCGCATCGTCCGAAGCGAGGAACGAGGCGACCGTCGCGATGTCCTGCGGCTGGCCCAGGCGGCCCAGCGGAGTCTGAGCAACCAGACCCTGCTCGAATTCGCTTCCGATAATGCCCGACGTCTGCGTCCCTTCCGTGCCGGTGATGCCGGGGTTCAGGGCGTTGACGCGGATCTTCTTCGGGCCGAGCTCGCGAGCCAGCACGCGAGTGATGGCATCGACCGCGCCCTTGGAGGCGGTGTAGATCGAGGACGCCGCGGGTGCGGTCTCGGAGACGATCGAACCGATATTGATGATGCTGCCACCCTCAGGGATCAGCTCGAGAGCTGCCTTGGTCGTCAGCAGCAGGCCACGCACGTTGGTATCGAAGATGCGTGTGTACTCTTCCACGGTCACAGCTTCCAGCGGAGAGAAGCTGTACACACCGGCGTTGTTCACCAGGATGTCCACCTTGCCGTAGGCCTTCTTGGTCTCGGCGAAGAGCTTCTCGATCTCTTCCGGCTTCGCGACACTCGCGCCTACCGCGATGGCCTTGCCGCCAGCCTTCGTGATCTCAGCGACAACCTTCTCCGCGCCGGCCTTGTCGGACGCGTAGTTGACCACAACGCTCGCGCCATCCGAAGCCAGCTGCTTCGCGATTGCGGCGCCAATGCCCTTGGACGAACCTGTTACGACTGCGACTTTACCTTGAAGCTTGCTCATGATGTTTTCCTCTCGTACTGATCGTTCTGTTTCGATTTCGCCGCGCCGGATATTTCGACGCACATCGAAATGGATGATGAGGAGCAGGACAGGATTCAGAAATCTTCGATGAACGTCGAAACGTCCCTAGGTAAAGGTTCCAGGCTACCGGGACGCCGTCGGGGCGTGTGCGGCTGGCCGCTGACAGGAGTCAACGTAGACAGACTCTCCTGACAACGTACTGTCAGCAACCCTAGAACAGGTTGTTTTTTTCTGGAGTTACGGGGCAGTTCGGGCCCACCCTAAGGACTGGGTGGAGAGGCACTAGGATGACTGGTTACAACGTGCCGAGTTGCGCGAGATACGCTTCCCACATCTCACGGCGCAGCGTAAGGTGCGCACAGCGTCCCTCGCGGGCGATGTCAACCAGCTCCGCCTCGGTCAACTCCTTGAGGTGGTGGGAGATGGTCGCGGGGCTGATGGCCTTGTGCTCCTCGAGGTCGCCGCAGCCGATGGTAGGCTGCGCGGCGATCTGTTTGAGGATCGCGAACCGGCGCGGATCAGCCACGGCACGCGCGATGGCGTCGAACTGTTCCTGCGTGAGCCGGGTTTTCGTCGCGACTGCCATACAGACCCCTATGGTAGATGATCCTGCGGCTCAAAACGATGCGGGAGCGCGCTCCAGCGCGGACGGCGACGCGACCGGGCAGGTCTCAGGAAGGCCGTTGAAGCGGCGCGAAAAAACCTTCTTTGGTGTCTTGACAAGTTCTCCCATATGGGAGTTTATTGAACGAGTCGGTTATATAACCTTATGGTTATATACCTCGACTGGGAGAAACCCGATGGACACCATCAGCCACACCTTCGCCGCACTGGCCGACCCTACCCGGCGCGCCATCCTCGCTCGGCTCGCGCTGGGGGAGACTTCGGTGACGGAGCTGGCCGCGCCGTTCGAGATGAGCATGCCTGCGGTCTCCAAGCACCTCCGCGTGCTGGAGCGGGCCGGCCTCGTCGAGCGTGGACGCGAGGCGCAGTTCCGGCCCTGCCGCCTGCGCGCGCAGCCCCTGGAGCAGGCGTCCGGCTGGCTGGAGCAGTACCGCAGGTTCTGGGAGGAGAGCTTCGACCGCCTCGACTCCTACCTGCAGCGGCTGCAGGCGGAACAGGCTGCGGCGCTTGTATCCCCGCCAGGCTCGCCGCCCGCACCTCCCAAGGCAAAGAGATCGCGCACTACCAAAACGGCAAAGACCTCCGGTGTTTCCGCCAACGGCAGCGCCGATCACTCCCCGAAGAAAACCGGCAACTCGAAGGAGAACCGCAATGGCAATCGACCTCGCAAGCATGCCTGAGCTCGCGCACGACGAGCGGGCCATCGTCAGTTCACGCATCTTTCGCGCGCCACGCAAGCTCGTCTATGAAGCCTTCGCCGACCCGAAGCAGGTAGTCCAGTGGTGGGGGCCGCACGGCTTCACCACCACCATCCACGAGATGGATCTTCGCGCGGGAGGCCTGTGGGTACTCACCATGCACGGCCCCGATGGCACCAACTATCCCAACGCGATGACCTTCACCGAGGTGCTGCCCTATGAACGCATCGGGCTGGAGCTGGTGGGTGGGCGCGAGGGCGCCGAACCCATTCGCCTCAGCAAAACCATCACCTGGGAGGAAGTTCCGGGCGGAACACAGCTTACCTTCCGCATCGAGTTCCCGAGCCGCGAGGAGCGCGATACCAATGTGCGCGAGTACGGCTCCGTCCAGGGTGCGCGCGACCTCTTCGAGCGCCTCGACGATTTGCTTTCCATAACGCCAGCCGAACAGACCGAACAAACGGAGGAGGTGCACGCATGAGCGCTACCGCAACGCTGCCTGAGACGAAGTCCACCGGAACCTATGAGCTGAAGATCACCCGCACCTTCAACGCTCCTCGAGAGCTGGTGTGGAAGGCCTTCACCAACGCCGAGATGATGCAGGAGTGGATGGGTCCGCGCGGCTTCGGAACCACCGCCCTGACGTGGCCCTCCGAAGCCGGCGGCCATTGGTCGCGCAAGATGGAGGGCCGCCGGCCTGGCGCGCAGGAGCTCTCACGCCTGAGCCAGAGCGGCACGCTGCTCGAGATGCGCGAGCCGGAGCTGCTGGTCTTCACCTTCGCCTGGGATGATCGCAGTTGCGTGGGCCTGCAGGCCAGCCCGTACAAAGAGAACACCATCACCATCCGCTTTGAGGAGCAGGGCAACAAGACGGTGATGCACTTCACGCAGGCGCCGTTCGCGTTCGAGAACGAATGCAACGGACATACCGGCGGCTGGAACAGCGCGTTCGACAAGCTCACCGACTACCTGGCAGCGTGGCAGCCTGGACCCGTGGAAGACCCCAACGATGTGCCGACCGAGCTGCATCTGCAGCGGGTCTTCAAGGCGCCGGTGGAGCTGGTCTTCGCGGTGTGGACCAGCCCGGCGCACCTGGCGGAGTGGTGGGGGCCGACGGGCTTCACCAACCCGCACTGCGAGTTCGAGCGGCGCGCCGGCGGCATCCTCGAGATCGACATGCGCGCGCCGGATGGAACGATCTATCCGATGGCCGGCACCGTGGTGGAGTTCTACCCTCCGCACCGCTTGCACTTCACGGCGTCGGCGCTCAATGTCGAAGGCCCGCCGATCTTCACCACCTGGAACTCGGTGTTCTTCGAGGAGGTGGAAGGCGGCACGCGCGTGACGCTGGATGTCCACGTGATGAGCCAGACGGCGCAGGCGACGCGATACCTGAAGGGCATGCGCGAGGGCTGGTCGTTGAGCCTCGACAAGCTGGACGAATACCTGCGCCACGTCGGATAAAGGACGAGCAATTTCAACGTAATCTTTACCCGCCGGCAGGCGTTTCGCAGTACAACTCACACGCAAGGAGAGACGAGATGAAGACCGATCTGCATCTGCACTTCGAAGGAACGTGCGCCGAGGCGTTCGCGTTCTACGAGAAGACCTTTCATAGCAAGATCATGATGTCGATGAAGTATGGCGACGCGCCTCCGGGAACGCCGGGCGACCCCGCCTACAAGGACCTCATCATGCACACCTCGCTGCCCGTGGGCAGCATGCTGCTGATGGGCTGCGATGCGTGCGGCCGCGGCAAGCCCATCGGCGGCTTCCAGATCTCGCTGAGCACCCCAGACGAGGCTGAAGCCAAGCGCCTGTTCGCCGAACTCAGCGAAGGCGGCAACGTGGGCATGCCGCTGGCCCCGACCTTCTGGTCACCGCTGTTCGGCATGTTGACCGATAAGTTCGGCGTGGGCTGGATGGTGAGCCTGCCGGGGTCGGAGATGCCGCAGAGCTAAGGCGATTTCATCCTGAGATCCTGAAGACCTCATCCCTCTGCAGACCACAGAAACTCTGTAGAGGGGCGAGGTCTTCAGGCTTTGAGGGTTGAGGACATTCGCCGCTTAGGAGCTGCCGATCAGCACACCTGCGGCGAAGACCAGGCCTCCGCCCACAATCACCTGCACGCACGAGACGGCGAAGCTCGACTTGAAGTACTTGTAGCGGATCCAGGAGATGATCAGCAGCTCCACGCCAACGACGAAGTAGGCCCAGATCAGCGCCGTATGCACGTTGGGGATGAGAAACGGCAGCGTGTGCAGGAAGCCGCCCAGGAACGTCATCGCACCGGTGATGAGTCCGCGGACGACCGGGCTGCCGCGGCCGGTCAGTTCCCCATCGTCGGAGAGCCCTTCGCTGAACGCCATCGAGATGCCCGCACCCACTGCGGCGGCCGCGCCGATCAGGAAGACCGTATGCGATTTGTGCGTGGCGAAGGCCGTCGCGAAGATGGGCGCGAGCGTGGAGACGGAGCCATCCATCAGCCCCGCGAGCCCGGGCTGCACGACGCGCAGCAGGAATGCCTTGTCGTCCTTGGCAAGCGCGACAAGGTTTTGCGCGCTGGTCAGCTCCAGAGTCGAGTTGTCGTTCGTTGCGTCCATGGCCTTCTTCCTTCGGCTAGGCCCGCGGCTTCATCGCTGCCACTTCCTGCGGGATCGCGTCGGTATGGATCTCCACTTGGAAGTTCTTTCCGAGCCAGCGGTTGTCTTTCGGCCAATATAGCGTGAAGACGATATTGCCGGTCTGATCTTTCGTCGTCTCGATGTCGGCGAAGCTTCCCGGCTTGCCGACGTTCTGGGACATGGTCGTATTGGTCGTGGCCCAGTCGTCGGGTGACCACACGATCTGGAACTCCTCGTGATCGACGATGCGCAGCTTGCCGCCCTGCATCATCGCGCTGATGGGCCGGCCGAGCTGGAAGATCTCCATGCGGCTCTCGAACGTGCGCTTGTCCTTGGGCACGGCGTAGCGCTCTTCGACGACGGAGATCCGGTCGAAGACGCGGCCATCGGCTGCCGAGCGCAGCAGCTTGATGTACTCCGCGTGCGCCCAGACGAGAGGCTGTGCGGAGCCCGCCGAGCGGCCGAAGTACATGCCCTCGGAAGGCATGTCCGCGTAGTCCCACACCTGCTCGGGCAGCATGCCGCCGAAGCTCGAGAAGCGTTCGATCGCCTTGATGTAAGGCCGCACATCGCCACCCGCAGCGAGTTCGTAATGCGCCCGTTCGCCCGTAAGGATAGGCCATGCGCGGCCCTGGCCGAAGTGGATGAACGGTCCGCCATCCTTCCGCTGGCCGTAACCATCGTGGTTATAGCGACGCCAGCAGGGACCATAGGGGGTGTCGATCTTCAACACGTGATCGACGACCTTCAGCGAGTCGATGATGAGCGGATCGTCGGCGCGGCGAATGCCATAACGCACCAGCTCGAGAAAGCCTCCGTCGATGACCTCACGGGCCTCGAAGTCGAACTTCTCGCCAGGCCCGCGATTGTTGATGTGAATCATGCCCGGGGCGATCGCAGGGTTGTGGAACGGCTCGCCTTCGGCCGGTGGACGGATGCGCATGTAGTGGCGTGGGACCTCAGGCAGCAGCACGCCGCGGAAGGTCGTGGTCCACTCATCGAGATGCGCTTCGATCCAGTCGGCATATTCTTCGAGGAAGGTGCCGAGCCGCTCGTCGCCATGCGTGCGCAGGATATCTGCCGCGCACACCAGCGACGCGATCACTGCGGCCAGAGTGGACGGTGAGTAGCCGGCGTTCTCCTCCCACCGCTCCTGCTGCGTGACCGGAGCATAGCGCACCAGGAACGAACTCGCATTCTTGACGAAGGGAACGATGTCGAAGCTGCCCAGCCCATCGACCTTCCAGAGCCGCCACGCCAGCATGATCGGGAACGCCACCTCGTCGAGCTGAATGCCCGACCAGTACGGCGTTCCATCGATCCAGAAGTTCTGCGAGAAGCCGCCATCAGGGTGCTGCGTGCAAGCCAGGTACACCAGCGCACGGCGAGCTGTATCCACACGCTCGCAGGCCAGCAGCGCCGTGGCGGAGTGGCACATGTCGCGGGTCCACACCAGGTGATAGCCGCCGAGATCGTCGTCGCTCTTGGCCGCTCCCCAGGGGATCGACGCCGACGCGATGAACGCGCCCGGATACGTCTTGTCTTCATGCGTGAGGATGACGTTGTGCGAGATGCGCATCAGCCGGCCATCGTCGGTGGAGACGGAAGCGAGCCGCTCCGGCGAGCCCGCGCGACGCCATTGCTCGATGAAGCGCTTGCGATGCAGCTCGTAGGGCGTCGAGAGCGTCTGCATCATCCCCGACAGCGCGGAGTGATGGCCATCGCCCAGCGCAATGGCGATCGTGAACACGGGAGTCTGCGCCACGTCGATCTCGCCCATCAGCGCGATGTTGCCGTTGAGCGCCTGGCCGAAGCACCATGTCATGCGCATGTGGGTGGAGAGATCCTGGAAGCCGTCGCTCGAGCCCACATAGCCGCAGCTTGAACGCGTGAAGCCGCAATCCGCGCCAAAGGCCAGCGAGACGCCGTTCTTCCACGCCAGCACGCAGCGCCGGCCGGCTACATCCAGCGAACGCGCGTTGTTGCCGACGCCGCCACCGTCCAGATGCGGGGCCAGCAGGGCGTAGCACTTCAGCTTCGAGAGCACCTCCGCGTCGCCCTCGATCTTCACATTCATCAGCACCACAGGATGGTGCGGGTCGGTGATGAACTCCTTGGTGACGGTGTAGCGTCCGCCCAGGTCGTTGGCGATCACGCGCACCGCCATCGAGGAGCTGTCGATGTAGTGGAAGTCGTACTCAAAGTCGCGTTTTTCTTCGTGGAAGAAGGTCTCGCCGTCGGTGAACAGCAGCTCCATATCGCGGATCTGCGGACGGTCGATCGTGGGGTAGTAGACCTCGTTCAGCGTGCCGTGCGAGGCCGTGAACCAGATGCGGCTGGAGGCCGCGTAAGCCGTGGCGACGGTGTCCTTGCGGCTTGAGGTCCAGCGAGGCTCAAGTCCCGGTGCTCCAAAGGCTGGTCCATCATCGTCGAGCCACTGATACGTTCCGCTGAACACACTCATGCCCCCTATTCGACCACAGGGGGCCACCCGATCGCACACCCCGAAGTGATCGCTATCACCATGCGAGCCATCTCCCGCGCCGATGCTGAGTGTGGACGATGAAGCGCCTCTTCCAACTCGTAGCGGTGGTCGTAAGCCTCTGGCTCACGCCGCTCCCCGGAGTCGCCCAGGTGCTTTGCGCTACTGCGTCCACCCCTGTGTCCACGCCCTGCTGCCGCCACCATGCGGAGACGGAATGCGGGCAGATGCAGGCGACGCGCGGCGCTATGTGCTCGCGGCCGTGTTGTGCAAGCAGCCAACCCGCTGTCCCTGCACCCCAGTCTGCGGTCATCCCCCCTGCCGCCGTACTGCAAAGGACGGCCGCGAGCCCATGGGATCGTCCCCTTCGCTCTGCCTCGGTGCGGACTCCCCTACCGCCCGAACCCCAGCTGCGAACCGCTCGCTACGTGCTCTTCCGCGACCTGAGGATCTAGCCCCTGCGTGTCTGCGCTGCGACTCGACGGTCGCCGCCTGCACCGTCCGGCTCTTCAACCTTCAGGAGATAGTCCCATGAAACGTATTTTTGGTTCCCTTGCCGTTCTTTTCCTCGGCTGCGTGATGACGGCGTACGGCTCTACCCAGGCCACCACCTGCTGCAAAGGCGCCTGCGGCTGCGGCGAGAATGCCACCTGCACCCACTCCGGCCACTGCGACGATGGCTGCAAAGGCAAGGATTGCTGCGGCAAGGTCTGCGCCAAGATGCATGACGGCAAAGGCTGCTGCGATGGCAAGGACGGCGCCAAGATGTGCGCCCAGATGCATGACGGCAAGGACTGCGGCGATATGTGCGCCCAGGCCAAGCACTAAGGATTCCGTTTCACCCCCCTTTTGTTGCACCTCCTTTGCACGCCTTGAGGGCCGGGTATAACCCCGGCCCTCCTTCTTTTGCCTGCAGAATGCGGCATCGGCGAGCCTGGCTCAGGCTCGAACCGATTTGACCAGGATGTACGCGTTGACGAGCGCCAGTGCCAGAGAAGGCAGGGATTGGATCACGCTGTCACGCATTTTCACCCGCACGGCGAATGCGATCAGCATGAGAAGAGAAAGGCCCGCGGAGGAGAGGGTGAGCGCTGGCAGCCATTTCAAACCCACCAGCAGACCTGCCCCTCCAAGCAGTTCCAGAACCCCGGTAAGGATTCTCAATCGCTGAAGGTCGAAGCGCTGAAAGTCCCCCACCATGGAAGTGGATCCCAGGCAAATCCCGCCATAGATGAGGAACGTGAGGCCGGAGAAGCAGACGACCACCGTCAGGAAGCTCAAGATGGCAGCTTGCCGGAATAAACGGCGTACACAAAGAGTGAAAGCAGCAGCAGGCCGAGAGACGGCATGTAGCTTTGCCAGGGGTGCCTGGCTCTGAAATGCGCGATCTGGGCGCAAAACATCAGCAGGGCCATCAACAACGCGGCCGCCGGCACCAGGGCCGGATACCAGATGCCGGTGATGAGCAAGGTGGCCAGGCAAAACTTGGCGGCGCCTACTGTGTTTCTGACCAGGTCGGGGATTCCATATTCGTGGAACTCCTTCACGATGTTGGGCAGACGTACGATCCAGACGAACGCTATGGATAGAGCAATGACAATTTGTGCGCAGATTGCGACGGTGTGCATAATATGGGCCTGCTTTCTCTCGGAGTAGGCATGCCTGAGACCTGATGTCTGCCGTCTGCGGCGGCGAGGAAGAGTCGCTGGCGGACGCACACGATGGTTCGGTCGACCGCGCTCTAAGTTGGAGCGTTATCGGCCGCATTCCACGAGCCATCAGCGAGAATGAGGACGAATCAGAATTCCTTCCTAGGCCGAGTTCCGAAACGGCCTCGAACCTTCCTCGGCAGCGGTGGAAGGCCCGGCGAGTTCGGAGCTTTCTATTGAGCGGCACGACCTTGTTTGCAACCTGTTGAACCGCAGTGCGCTATTCTCGACCTCGGGGATGCGTCGCCCGCCCACGCGAACGCATCCAACTTGTCACCAACCGGGCGAGACCCCCCTTGGGCCTTTCGAACTTCTGCGCGGAGCGGGGCTCCGCCACACAACCGACAAAAAGGAGCACCTCCCGTGGCTTTTGAACTTCCTCCTCTGCCCTACGACTACGCCGCCCTCGAGCCGACTATCGACGAAGCGACGATGAAGCTGCACCACGACAAACACCACCAGACCTACGTGACCAACCTGAACGGCGCGGTCGAGAAGCACCCCGAGCTCGGCAAGAAGACCCCCGAGGAGCTGATCGCCGACCTCGCCAACGTGCCTGAGGACGTTCGTCCGGTGGTCCGCAACAACGGCGGCGGCCACGTCAACCACACCATGTTCTGGGAGATCATGAAGCCCAACGGCGGCGGCGACCCGGTCGGTCCCATCGCCGAGCAGATCAAGGCGGACTTCGGCTCCTTCGAGGACTTCAAGAAGAAGTTCAACGAGACCACGGCCAAGCAGTTCGGCTCCGGCTGGGGTTTCCTGGTGTTCAAGGGCGGCAAGCTCGAGATCGTCACCAAGCCCAACCAGGACTCGCCTATCTCGGACGGCCTGTATCCCATCCTCGGCAACGATGTGTGGGAGCATGCCTACTACCTGAAGTACCAGAACAAGCGCCCCGACTACCTCGCAGCCTGGTGGAGCGTGGTGAACTGGGAAGAGATCAACAAGCGCTTCGAGACGGCGAAGAAGTAGTTTCTCCGACGAAGTCTGCTACAGGACAAAGGCCGCCCACGGGCGGCCTTTGTCTTTTGTGGCTGCCAATGGCGCCAATGTCCGGAGAACGGAAGACGGCACCCAGCAACTGACAACCGCTTCTACCGCAGCTCCGCCATCACCGGCGTGCCCTTCACGTACTCCCTCGCATGCTCCATCTCCCGGCCCGGGTCCGCAACCCGCCACGCATCGAGGAACTTCGCATACTCCTCGCGCGCCTGGATGGGCTTCTTCGCGATCTCGCTCGAGAGCGCCATGCCGTACAGCGGAAAGCCCGCATTGGGGCGCTCGACCAGCGCCGCAGCAAAGGCCGCATGCGCGCCTTCCGCATCGCCCGCATGCAGCAGAGCGAAGCCTTCGGTCTCGCCCACTGGCCGGATGTACATGGGCGGCTCGCGGTAGCCCAGCTGCTTCTCCTCATGCTCGGCCTGCGCGAAGAGCCGCTTCGCTTCCGGGACGTTTCTCTGCTCGGCCAGGATCGACGCGCGCAGCTCCAGCGACATGATGCTGAGCACCGAGAGCAGGGGCTCGGCCGTGGCGTCGGGAGTCATCGCAGTCATCACTGGCGCGTTCGTCACATCCTTCTTCGCGTCTTTGTGGTCTTCCTTCGCCGCATCCTTCAAGCTCTGCGACTTCCGCCACAGCGTGGCATCGAGCGCGTTCGAGTTCGTCTGCGCACCGATCAGGTTGCCGGTCTCGACAGCAGTCATCCCATACGCAAACGTCTTCAGCTCGCCGGAAAGAAACAGCAGGTTCTCGAGCTTCGCCTCCGGCTGGCTCTGCGCGAGCAATGTCTCCACGCCATGCCAGTCGCCCTTGCGTAGCGCGATGGGCAGCAGCGTATTGATGCGCGTCATGCCATCGCGTGGCGTGCCGATATACAGCGTGTCCGCCCGCTGTCCGCGCGCGCCCGCAAGCTTCGCCGAGAGCGTCGTGGCCTGCTCGAGCTTGCCCTCTTCCATCAGGTTGTCGATGGCGTACATGAGATTGTGCACATAGTTCCAGTCGTCATCGATCGCGACGTGGGAGCTGCGCAGGTACGCCTCGTCCACCTCCGTCGACGCTGTGAACCAATGCTCGGCCTGGGCGTAATCCCCCACACGATAGAAGATGTGGCCGGGCATGTGCACCATGTGGCCCGAGGCAGGCGCCAGGCTCGCTAATTTCTTTGCGCTCTCGATGGCACGTTCCGGATGCGAGCTAGGCTCCATCGCGTGAATCCAGTAATGATTCGCCGCAGAGTCATCCGGCGAGGACTTCAGCACCTCTTCAAGCTCGGCGATGCCCTTCCTGGTTCCCTCGCGCGGCTCACCCGCATCGTCGTAGCCATTGAGCATGGACTCCGCAAGGAAGATCTTTGCCTGCGGATCGGACGGGTCGAGCTTCACGGCCTCACGCCACTTGGCGGTGGCTTCGGACTCCTTGGCATCGTTCCCGTGGCCGCGGGTCGCGTGCTCGTCGAGTTCCAGCGCGGTAGCCTCGATGATGACCTGCTCCCGCTTCGTCGCATGCGCGGCGAGCGCCCTGGCCTTGCCGATCGCAACCTCCGAGTAACTCCCGCCCTGGTTGTGCGAATTCGCCAACGCCTCGGCGATGCCCCACTGACACATGGCGCACTTCGGGTCGACGCGTGCGGCCTGCTCGAAGGCTTTCACCGATTCGTAATCCCAGAAGTCGTGCAGCAGGTTCAGGCCCTGGTCGAACCAGGCCTGGGCCTCTGGAGTCGCCGAAATCTTTAGATGGCTGTTGCCGATGCCCGTCATCTTCAACGGCGCAGGCAGCTGCTCCGGTGGAGGAACCGGCTGCATGGAGCCCATATCGTGACAGGCGCTCATCTGGGCTAGCAGATGGCCCTGCATCAGAGGCGTCAGCACGCACATCGCCGTAAGGATTGCCGCAGTCCAGGTCTTCCTTGCCATGATTTCTTGCCTCCAAGGTAGTGGCCACAAATTACAGGGCATAGGCTCTGCTGGCGCCCTTGCGAGCATATCGCGCCAAAGTCGTGACCGAGCCGGGGAATTCGCATCCAACAGACGAGCCGAAGCATCTAAAATTCGCACTTTTACGGTATCCGACGCCGCAACCGGACATCGCTCGATACCATCGTAGGGTAAGAGTCTTCGATATCGTTCGAACCGTCTACCGAACTGAGTAAGAAAACCCCTAACCACAGCTGAGGCTGCCGCATGTGGATCGTCCGGCTGGCGCTGCGCCGCCCTTATACCTTTGTCGTTTTCTCGATGCTGATCGCTATGCTCGGCATCGGCTGCGCGGTGGAAGCTCCGAAAGACATCTTCCCGTACATCAACATCCCCGTCGTCTCCATTGTGTGGACCTACACCGGTCTCACGCCGCAGGAGATGGAAGGACGCATCGTCACGGTGTGCGAGCGTGCGCTCACCACCACCGTGAACAACATGGAGCACACCGAGAGCACCAGCTACCAGGGCGTCTCCATCATCCGTGTGTACTTCCAACCGGGCGTGAATATCGCCATCGCGCAGGCGCAGGTGACATCGATCGTGCAGACCATTCTGCGCGTGCTGCCTCCAGGGTCGTTCCCTCCGCTCATCATCAAATACGACGCGTCCTCCGTGCCCGTGGTGCAGCTCGCGCTCTCGGGGCAGGGCCTCACGGAGGCTGACCTCTACGACGACGGTCTGCAGTTCATCCGTCCGCGGCTGGCCAACGTGGAAGGCGCCAGCGTGCCGCTGCCCTTTGGCGGCAAGGTGAAGCAGGTGATGGTCGATACCGACCCGAACCTGCTCTACGCGCACCATCTCTCCGCGTCGGACGTCTCCTCGGCGCTGGGCCAGCAGAACCTCATCCTGCCCGCAGGCACGGCTAGGCTCGGCGACCGCGAATACGTCATCCGCACCAACTCCAGCCCCGATGTTCTCGCGTCCTTCAACGAGATGCCCATCCGCGCGGCCAATGGCGCGGTGGTCACGATGAAGGATGTCGCGCAGGTCCACATGGGCTTTGCGGTGCAGACCAACATCGTGCGCGAAGACGGCAAACGCTCGGCTCTGCTCACCGTGCTGAAGAACGGCAACACCTCCACGCTGGACATCGTCTCCAACACGATCAAGATGATTCCCCAGCTGGTCGCGGGTCTCGAGCCGCTGAAGATCAAGCCGCTCTTCGATCAGTCGCTGTTCGTGCGTACCTCCATCAACGAGGTCGTCCGCGAGGCGGTCATCGCCGCGCTGCTCACCGGCCTGATGATCCTGCTCTTCCTTGGCTCGTGGCGCTCCACGCTCATCGTCTGCGTGTCGATTCCTCTGTCCATCGCGGCTTCCATCTGCATCCTCACCGCGCTGGGCGAGACCATCAACGTGATGACCCTCGGCGGCATGGCGCTGGCCGTCGGCATCCTCGTCGACGACGCCACCGTGGAGATCGAGAACACCCACCGCAACATGGCGGAGAAGCGTCCGCTGGTGCAGGCGATTCTGCACTCCGCGCAGCAGGTGGCCGCACCGGCGTTCGTCTCCACGCTCTCCATCTGCATCGTGTTCGTCCCGGTGGTGATGCTCACAGGCGCGGCGAAGTTCCTCTTCACACCCCTGGCCGAAGCCGTCGCCTTCGCGATGATGGCCAGCTACTTCCTCTCGCGCACCCTGGTGCCGACGATGATGCACTTCCTGCTGGGCGCGGAGATCAGGCTTTACCAGGATCCCGCGTACGCGGAGGCCGAGGAGCGCCACAGCTTCATCTGGCGCATTCACTCCAAGTTCGATCGCCAGTTCGAGAAGATGCAGCACCAGTACAAGCACGCGCTGGAGTGGTGTCTGGAGAACGCCGGCCTCACCATCCTCCTCTTCGTGCTGCTGGTCGTGGTCTCGCTGCCGCTCTCGCTCTTCATCGGCAAGGACTTCTTCCCGTACGTCGATTCCGGCCAGCTGCGCCTGCACGTCACGCCGCCGCAGGGCCTGCGCATCGAAGATTCCGAACAGTACTTCTCCGCGGTGGAAGGCGAGATCCGCAAGGTCATCCCGACCGACCGGCTGGAGCTGATCCTCGACAACATCGGCCTGCCCAACAGCGGTATCAACCTGGCCTTCGGCGACTCCTCCACGCTCTCCAACTCCGATGGCGAGATCCTCATCTCGCTGAAGCCTGGACCGAAGGATACGCAGAAGTACATGCGCGACCTGCGCTCCGTCCTGCATAGCAAGTTCCCCGATGGCGAGTTCTTCTTCGCGCCGGCCAACATCACCAACCAGATCCTCGACTTCGGTCTGCCGGCGCCAATCGATGTGCAGGTGATCGGGCGCGGCAAGAACAACTTCGCCATCGCGGCCAAGCTCGCCGACCAGATCAAGGGAATCCCCGGCGCGGTGGACGTCCATGTGCGCCAGAAGGTGACCTACCCGACGATGCGCATCGAGGTGGACCGCACCAAGGCGCGCCAGATCGGCCTCACCGACCAGGACGTCTCGCAAGCCACGCTGGTCTCGCTCTCGGGCACAGCGCAGGCCGCGCCCAACCAGTGGCTGAACCCGCTGACCGGCGTGAACTACCAGGTGGTCACGCAGACACCGATCTATCGCCTGAACACGCTGGATGCGCTCTCGCGCACTCCGGTGACCTCCAACCAGGGCAACGCCACGCAGCTGCTGGGCAACGTCGCGAGCTTCACCCGCGACGAGTCGCCGGTAATCATCAACCACTACAACATCCAGCCGGTGTATGACGTCTTCGCCGATGTCGATCGCCGCGACCTGGGTGGTGTGGCGGGCGAGATCGACAAGCTCGTAGAGCAGGCGCGCAAGGGTCTGCCCAAGACGACGCGCATCGAAGTCTCCGGCGAAGTCAAGACGATGAATGACTCGTTCACGCGCCTCGGCATCGGCATCGTCTTCGCGATCATGCTGGTGTACCTGCTGATGGCGGTCAACTTCCAGAGCTGGCTCGATCCGCTGATCATCCTGATGGCGATCCCATGCGCCTTCTGCGGCATCCTGTGGATGTTGTTCGTGACGCAGACGACGTTCAACGTGCCGTCGCTCATGGGCGCGATCATGACCATCGGTGTGGCCACCGCGAACTCCATCCTTCTCGTCGTCTTCGCGAACGATCAGCGCCTCGAAGGCAAGGATCGCCGCGAAGCCGCGCTGCTGGCCGGTCACACGCGCCTCCGCCCCGTGCTCATGACCGCGCTGGCGATGATCATCGGCATGTTGCCCATGGCGCTGGCCTTCGGGGAAGGCGGCGAGCAGAACGCTCCGCTGGGCCGCGCCGTGATTGGCGGCCTGCTCTTCGCCACGGTCGGCACGCTGTTCCTGGTGCCCACCATCTACTCTCTGCTCAAGAAGCATCCGCCCATCGATTACTCCGAGGAGATCGAGGAAGAAGCGGGCGCCGAGCTGTATCCGACCAAACATCATCCCCACGGGCCCGAGGGCTCGCAGGAGCAGCACGCCTGATGCCAGACGATCTGAACCCCAACGATAACCGCAAGCTCGGCGAGTCCTTCGCGGACCCCAACGCGCAGGACGACACGCGCCTCGGTAAGGCCTTTGAGGCGACCAACGCGAGCCGCAAGCCGAAGCATCCCCGCGAAACGCATCCGGCCGAGCCCGGCAGCCGCCGCATCCTGTGGATCGGCATCATCGTCGCGGTCGTCATCTTCGTGGCCGCGCTGCTCATCGGCGGCCTGCCACGGCTCTTCCGCGATCGCGAGCTGCACAAGGAAGCCAGCGCGGAGAGGAAGGATAAGCCGGTCGTCGTAGCCGAACGTGTGTCCTCCGCAAGGACAGGCGCGGATCTGGTACTGCCCGGTACCACCATCCCGCTGACTGAGGCTTACGTGTACGCCCGCGCCAACGGCTACCTGAAGACCCGCTTCGTGGACATCGGCGACCACGTGCGCAAGAACCAGTTGCTCGCCATCATCGAGGCTCCGGACCTCGATGCGCAGGTCGATCAGGCGCGGCAGCAGCTTCGCCAGGCCGAGCAGCAGCTCGAGAACCAGAAGTCGCAGCTCGACCTGCAGAAGATCACGCTGGACCGCTACCGCGTGCTGGTCGCCAAGGGCGTGCTGAGCCGCCAGACCGGCGACCAGCAGGAGACCAACTTCGCGACGCAGGTGGCCAACGTCGCAGCGGCCGAGCGCAACGTGCAGGCCTTCAAGGCCAACCTCGATCGCAACATCTCGCTGCAGGCTTACGAGCAGGTGCGTGCGCCGTTCGCCGGCGTGATCACGCAGCGCAACGTGGATGTGGGCGCGCTGATCTCGGCCTCCGGCACCAGCAGCGGAGCAGCCACAGGGGCCGCTCCCTCGGGCCAGTTCTCATCTACCGGCGGATCCGCGCAGGCCGGCCAGTCGAACAACTCCGGCTCCAGCGGAAGCATTGGCACCGCAGCCACTCCGGCACAGTCTCCCGGCCAGGGCGGGCCGCTCTTCGGCATCGCCGACCAGAGCCGCCTGCGCATTCTTATCTCTGTTCCCGAGGGCTATCTCGCCGCCATCCACACCGGCGCGCACGCCAGCCTCGCGGTGGGAGAGTATCCCAACGCCAGCTTCACCGGCGCCATCACCCGCACGTCGAATTCCATCGACCCCAACACGCGCACGCTTCTGACCGAAGTGCAGGTGGACAACCGTGATGGCAAGCTGCTGCCGGGCATGTACTCCACCGTCACCTTCGCCGCGACGCCAGGCCTGAAGGGTCCTCTGACGATCCTGGGCGATGCCATCGTGGTGCGGCAGAACACCACCACGGTCGCGAAGATCGTCAACGGCCGCGTCAAGTACGTCCCCATCACGGTGGGCCGCGACTTCGGCGATGTCGTCGAGGTCACGGCTGGACTCAACGAGGGCGACGTCATCGTGATCTCCGTAACCGACGACGTGACCGAAGGCCGCGAGGTCGAGCCGCACATCCAGAGTCCGACGAGCAAGTCCGAGGGCGGCAACAACTCCACAGCACCGGAGAGCGGTAAGGGCCAGGGCAACAAGGATAACAACTCGGGCGGCGGCAAGAAGGGAAGCTCTCCGGATGGCCAGGGCGGGGGCAAACAATGAGTCCCCGCATCAAGCGACGTAGTTTTCGCAGCGCGGTGCGGGCCTCCGTGTGGGCTTGCACGCTGGCCGCCACGTTACACGCGCAGGTGCCGTCAGCAGGCCCGACGCAGCAGATGACGCCACCCGATGTGTCGCCCATCAACGGCCACGTCGCGACGCCCGATGCCCCCTCGCCGCAGCTCACGCAGAGCGCCAACGGCACATCGTTGCCGCAGCGCGACAGCGCCACCGGGTTGCTGCCGACGTATCTCGGCTTCCTCGGGCCGTATCGCAATCCCGTGGTCCCGCCGCTCTTTCCGGGCACGGCGACGCGGCTGGAGTCGCTCATCCGCGAGGGCAAGCTCTACCTCACGTTGCAGGATGCGATCGCGCTGGCGCTCGAGAACAATCTCGACGTCGAGACCGAGCGCTATGACCTGGCCGCGGCCCGCACGGATGAGGTGCGCGCGGCCGGCGGCGGCAATCTGCGCGGGCTCGACTACAGCATCGCCGAACCACCCAACGGCGTTGGCGGCCCGGGCTCTCCTCTGCTCAATGCGACGACGGTGAACTCCAACCCCACGACCCCCGTGGTCACGGATCTCACCAGCCTCAACTCGACCACGCAGAGCAGCCTCGCGCTCGCGCAGACCAGCCAGGGCTTCACCTGGTCGGCCGGGCCGAACGTGCCGCTCTTCGATCCCCAGTTCATCGCGGAGGCGGGTTATCTACATCGTGGGACCTCCCAGCTGCTGGGCAACACCGCGACGGTCTCGACCTCGACGAATCCCGCGCAGTTTACCGAACTCAACGCCTCCTACCTGCAAGGCTTCGCCACCGGAGCGCAGTTGGAGGGCATCGTGAACAACGCGCCTTCGGTGCTCTACGGCTCGAACTCGCAGCTCGATCCGTTCCATGCGCCCAGCACCTCGGTCACGCTCACGCAGCCCTTGCTGCGCGGCCGTGGCATCGTGAACCTGCGCTATCTCCGCATCGCCCGCACCGACCGCAAGATATCGCGCCTGTTGTTCGAGCAGCAGGTGCTGGACACGGTCTACGGCACATCGCGCGTGTACTTCGACCTCGTCTCCCTGGGCGAGAACGTGCTGGTGAAGCAGGAAGCCCTGCGCGCCGCCACCAAGCAGCGCGAGGATGAAGAGGCGCAGGAGCAGCTCGGTACACTCGCGCCCATCGACCTCGCGCAGGCCGTCGCGCTCGAGCACTCCAGCCACTTCGATCTCATCCAGGCACAGGGGCTCTACAAGCAGGAAGAGATCATCCTGCGCAACCTTCTCCTGCGCACGGCCGCGCCCGTCTTCACCGCACAGTTCAGCGAGATCGTCCCCACCGATCGCATCACCGTGCCCGACAATCCCGAGCCGCTGGACGTGAACGCACTGGTGCAGCAGGGCCTCGCCCAGCGCCCCGACCTCGCGCAGGCCGTGCTGCAGATCGAAACCGGGCGCGTGAACGTGAGCGCCAGCCAGAACAGCACGCGTCCGCAGCTGAACGTCTATGCCAACGTGGAGACGCGCGGCGCCACCGAACAACCTTACGAGACGCTGGGCTCCATCGGCACCGGCCTTCCCACCACGCCGCAATCGCTTGCTACGGGCGGCCAGCGTGTCGCCACTATCGTGCAGGCAGGTGTGCAGCTCACGTTGCCGCTCCGCAACCGCGTGGCCGAAAGCGACGCTGCGCGCGACACCATCGAGCTGCGCAAGATCGAAGCCCGCACCGAGAAGCTCTCCGCGCAGGTGCGTGAGGACATTGAGACCGCCATCGTCGCGCTGCAGACGGCGGAAGAAGCCTATCGCGCCTCCTCCGATAGCCGCGTGTACCAGGAGAAGCTGCTAGAGGCCGAGCGCGACAAGCTCTCCGTCGGCCAGTCTACGGAGCTGCTGGTGGTCCAGAACCAGGCTTACCTCGCGCAGGCTCGCTCCACCGAAATCGCGGCGCGCAGCAACTGGATGAAGGCGCGGCTGCAGCTCGACCACGCGCTCGGCGACCTGCTCGAGAAGAACCACATCCAGCTCGACGATGCGATTGGGGGCAAGCTGCCATAGGTGCAAAGCCAGCGTGATATCGTTGCGCGCATGAGGCTTTGGCAGGTTTTCACGCTGGGCAGTCTTGCTTTCTCGTGCGCCGTCGTGCCACTCAAGGCACAAACAATCATCAATCTCGTTGAGCCTCAAAAAGAAGGCTGCGGACAGACCTACATCGTCTCCTCGATCAACGGGTTTCAAACTAGCCCATGGACTGGCCGCGGTCCATCGGACAAGGAGATATTCAAGAGCAATGAAAAGCTGGCCGGAGAAGGCAATACCGACGCTGCCTTCCAGCTTGGCCTTGCCTACCTGCAGGGCCTTGGGGTCCGGGCCGACCTGGCTCTTGCAGAACACTGGTTCGAAGCAGGAGCAGTCAAGCCCGGAGACAAGGAACTTGTCGGGTCCTTCTATGTGCGCGGGTATTGCTTCGCGCGCGATCTGCGACAGGCCGCCCACTGGCTCAGGGCCGCAGGACGCCCCGGTGACCTCTTCGAACTTGCGGAGGCCTACCGCAAGAGCTCACCCACACAACTGCAGGACGCCATCCCGATTTACCTGCAGCTCCTGAACATGACAGGCGTGCCGGAGGTTCGGCGCGCACAGATGGAACTCGGCAACCTCGTCATCGATGGAAAATACTCTGCGGGCGATGACCCCGCAGCTAGTGGCCGTAACCTCCAATGGGCGCGCACCATCACTCAGGAGCTACTCGGGCAGGAAGAGTACAAGATTGCCGTGGCCTATTCCGCAGCTGTCGGCGTGCCGAAGGATGATGCGCTGTGGTTGCGTTTCTGCCGGCGCGCCGCGGCCTATAACATCGACCTGGCGCAGCGCTTCTATGCGGACTACCTGATCAAAGCCCCTGACCACCGCAGCGCATTCGAGGGCTATGCGTGGATGAAGCTGGCTTCCGAAAAGCAGACCGGACTCTCTGGAGCAGTGCGGCAGATGGAGCAGTCGATGAGCCCTGCTACGCTGCAGCAGGCGCAGTCGTACGTCGAAGGGCTGGAGGCCACGCGCGCTCGTACCGGAGCCTATTATCCCGTCGGCGATCCGCTCCGCGATCCCACTCCTCAGGCATTGGGCGCCATGCCGAAGAACGACCCCGATGCGCAGCTCCGCCGGGCATTTGCGTTGGAGTTTCGCGAGGACAACGCAAGCTACGACGAGGCGATGGGTCTGTATCGCTCTGTACGAGATCGCCGTGAGATGGACATCCGCATGCTCCTGGCGAACGACTACCTCAAGGGCACGGACGGTGTGAAACAGGACCCGACGCTTGCGCACCATTGGATGCAGATAGCCGCGGAGGCCGGCTCAAGAGAAGCGGCAGCAGTGCTTGCAGGCCTGCCTATGGAGAAGGTCCCCGAGGGCGGGAAGAGTTACACGTCTGTCACACCTGTATCGACGCTCGAGCCAAACACTCCCAGCGCTTCCTACTCGGCGGCGGCACAGCCAGGGCCGATCGTACGTCACGTTGGCGGCGCTGTCGCTCCGCCCAAATTCCTGCGCGGCCCCACGCCTTCGTTCAGCAAGGAGGCTCGCGCCGCCAAGATCTCCGGCAGGGTGCAGGTCTACCTCTTGGTCGATGAGACCGGAACGCCGCAGCATGTGCGCGTGGTGCGAGGTGTGGGCTATGGTCTGGACGAAAAAGCTGTCGAGGCGGTGCGGAGGTACAAATTTCGGCCAGCCACGATGGACGGCAAACCTGTCACCGTCGATCTCTACGTGGAAGTCAAATTTCAGATCGTGCAGAACGGTGACCAGGCGGAAAATCCCGACGACGAGAAACGTGACTGGAAGTAAAACGCGGCCCGCGTCTACATACAAGAGACGCGAACCGCGCTAATTCATTCCCATCTGACCAGAAGCTTCAGTCGGCCTACTCCACCGGCTGGTTCTTCTTCGGCCGGCGATTGGCCTGCAGCACCTTCTTGCGCATGCGTAGCGTCTTCGGCGTCACCTCGACCAGCTCATCATCCGCGATGAACTCGATCGACTGTTCAAGCGTCAGCACCTTGAACGGCACCAGCCGGACAGCATCGTCCGAACCCGAAGCGCGCATGTTGGTCAGCTTCTTCTCGCGGACGCAGTTCACGTCGAGGTCGTTATCGCGCGAGTGTTCGCCGATGATCATGCCCTCATACACCTCCACGCCGTCGCCGAGGAAGAGGATGCCGCGATCCTGGATGCCATCGAGCGCATACAGCGTGGTCGTGCCCTGGCGGTCGGAGATCAGCGCGCCCGTGGGACGCTGCGGAATCTCGCCCGTGTAGGGGATGTACTCGCCCGCGATGGAGTTCATCACGATGGTGCCGCGAGTCTCGGTCAGCATCTCGTTGCGCAGGCCGATGAGGCCACGCGATGGCACCTTGAATTCCATGCGAACGCGTCCGGACCCGTGATTCGACATCTTGGTCATCTCGCCCTTCCGCGGTCCAAGGCGCTCGATGACGGTGCCCACAAAGCTCTCCGGGATATCGATGGTGAGGATCTCGGAGGGCTCCATCAGCTTGTCGTCGATGCGACGCGTGATGATCTGCGGACGCGACACCATCAGCTCGAAGCCTTCGCGGCGCATCATTTCAATCAGCACCGAGAGCTGCAGTTCACCACGGCCCAGCACCTTGAAGTTATCCGGCGTACCCGTGTCCTCAACGCGGATCGAGACGTTGGTCAGCAGCTCGCGCTCCAGGCGCTCCTTGATGTTGCGCGACGTCACCAGCTTGCCTTCGCGACCCGCGAACGGTCCATTGTTGACCGAGAAGACGATCGCAATCGTCGGCTCGTCGATGGCGATGATCGGCAGCGGCTTGGGGTTCTCGAGCGCGCAGAAGCTCTCACCGATGGTGATGTTCTCGATGCCCGCAACCGCGATGATGTCGCCCACCGAAGTCACATCCGTGTCGACGCGCTTCAGTCCGTCGTAGGTGAAGAGCTTGCTGATCTTCACGGTCTCGAGCGAACCATTGGCACGCGAGAGATTGACTTCCTGCCCGTTGCGCAGCGTGCCGTTGAAGACGCGTCCGATGGCCAGCCGGCCCAGGTACTCGGAGTAGTCGAGGTTCGTCACCAGGATCTGCAGATCGCCATCGGGGGTACCGGGAGCCTGCGGAATCGTCTGGATGATGAGCTCGAAGAGCGGCTGCAGGTCAGTGCCGGGATTCGCGAGGTCCATCGTCGCGGTGCCGGCCTTGCCGTTGGTGTAGATGATCGGGAACTCAAGCACCGACTCGTCCGCATCGAGGTCGATGAACAGGTCATAGACCTCGTTCAGCACTTCCTGGGGACGCGCGTCGGGGCGGTCGATCTTGTTGATGACCAGGATCGGCGTCAGCTTGGCCTCGAGGGCCTTGGACAGCACGTAGCGGGTCTGCGGCAGGGGGCCTTCGCTGGCGTCCACCAACAGGACGACACCGTCGACCATCTTCAGCGCGCGCTCCACCTCACCGCCGAAGTCGGCGTGGCCGGGCGTATCCACGATGTTGATCTTCGTGTTCTTGTAGTGGATGGCGGTGTTCTTGGCCAGGATGGTGATGCCGCGCTCTTTTTCGAGGTCGTTCGAGTCCATCACGCGGTCGACGACAGCCTCATTGGTGCGGAAGGTGCCGGACTGGCGCAGCATGGCGTCGACCAGCGTGGTCTTGCCGTGATCGACGTGGGCGATGATGGCGATGTTGCGGATGATCTGATCCAAAACTTTTCCTTTGTATGGGCGCGCGGCAGCGAGGCGCGGGTGCGCTTGAAATTGCGATTTTGGGGGGTCTCGCGCGCCAGTTCTAGTTTATCCCACCGCGTGCTACTGGCGCGTTGACGCGCGTCACAGAAGCCAGATAGCGGCGATCCAGCGCCTTTCCCAGCGCCCGGGATGGGACTTCGACCAGCGCCCAGAACAGTCGCGCCACCGCCAGCGAACAAACCACGGCCAGCAGAGCGAGGAGCAAATACGGCACAATTCCACCCCACAACGCGATGAGCACCATGATGACTGGCAGGTGTAGAAGGTACAGGCTGTAGGAGATATCGCCCAGCCACAGCAAGGGCTTGCGGTCCAGAACCCGCGCCAACCAGCGATCGTGCATGGCGCAGGCCAGCAGACCCGCCGCCCCGAGCGCTCCCACCAGATCCACCTCCAGATGCGGCAGACGGACATTCAAAATCGCGTCAAAATAGCCCAGCGCGAGAAAAGACGTCAGCCCGAGCGCAATGCGCGCTGCCGGCCCCAGCCGGAGGTAGACCCTCCCAATGGCTTCCGCATGGAGGGCAAGCATGGCGCCGAGCGCGAAAAAGATCCCGAAGTGCGCCGTGCGATAGAGGTCTGCGAGTCCCGGAGAGAGATGCGCTCCGGCCAGCGGCGCGACGACCGCGTCCGCCAACCCCAGCACTCCCACCACAACTACGCCCCAGCGCAGGCCAAGCCGGCGCAGTCCGTAGACCAGGAATGGGAAGACGATCGAGATCCGCAACTCCATGATGAGCGACCAGATCACGTTGTTGAAATACAGAGGATACGTTCCCAGGAAGAGCACATGTTGAGCCATGGACGTCGCGTTGGGCCCGATCTGCCAGGCGCCCGCGGTCCATGGCGTCCACGCCGGAATACGTCCGCGGAACCAGTAGCAGGCCGCAATCGCGAGGAGGATGGCCGCGAGGTACGGCACATAAATGCGCGCCACACGATGCATCAGGTAGCCCGGATACGCCAGCCGCTCGCGCCGCACGACCGCTCCCGTCAGCACCAGGCCGCTGAGCACGAAGAACAGCAGCACGGCCTCATGGCCGGCAAACGCGGGATGCAGCAGGTGAAACCCGAGCCAAAACCAGTCCGGAAGGTTCGGCGTGTGGGCCTGCGTGTCGACCCGCGTCCAGACCAGATGGTGCAGCACCACCGCCATCGCCGCCAGGCCCCGCAACGCATCCAGCTGCCGAAGCCGCATGGCTGAACTATAGCTGAAGGGCAGGAAACGGAGCCCCCGCGGGCATTCGAACTCGTGGGCCGAGGTAGGCCGGGATGCACCCGCCCTCTATACTGTCCCCATCTATGGACAATCAGCCGATGGAAGCCGCAGAGCGGGCCAACCCCGCAGACATCGCCGCTCTGGCCAACTACCAGCTCGACGAAGCCTACGACGAGATGTTCGAAGGCGAAGGCGCGCTGCATGAGCACTACGGCCCTCTGCTGGAGCACTTTGCCGAGCTTCCACCCGAAGAAGTCCAGCGCCGCAAACAGGCCGCCGACCTCAGCTTCCTCAACCAGGGCATCACCTTCACCGTCTACGGTCGCGAAGAAGGCACCGAGAAGATCTTCCCGTACGACATGCTGCCGCGCATCATCACCAGCGCGGAGTGGGCCAAGGTGGAACGCGGCCTCACCCAGCGCATCACCGCGCTCAACCTGTTCCTCAAGGACATCTACAACGAGGGCCGCATCCTCAAGGACAACATCGTCCCCAAGGAGCTGGTCTACGCCTGCCCGCAGTTCCGCCGCCAGATGAAGGGCCTGCAGGTCCCGCGCAACGTGTACGTGGCTATTTGCGGAACCGATTTGATCCGCCTTCAGGATGGCACCTTCGCCGTACTCGAAGACAATCTCCGCGTGCCCTCCGGCGTGAGCTACATGCTCACCAACCGCCGCGTGATGAAGCGCATCTTCCCGCAGCTCTTCCGTAACTACAACGTCCGCCCCATCGAGCACTACACCCAGGTGCTGCTGAGCACGCTGCGCGCCCTCGCGCCCGAAGGCCGTCCCGAACCCAACATCGTGCTGCTCTCGCCCGGCGTCTTCAACTCCGCCTACTTCGAGCACGCCTACCTCGCCCGCCAGATGGGCATCGAGCTCGTCGAGGGCCGCGACCTCGTCGTCCATGACAACATCTGCTACATGCGCACCACCAGCGGCCTGCGCCGCGTGGATGTCATCTATCGCCGCGTCGATGATGACTTCATCGACCCGCTCGCGTTCCGTGCCGACTCCATGCTCGGCGTCGCGGGCCTCTTCAATGCGTATCGCGCGGGCAATGTCACGCTCGCCAACGCCTTCGGAACCGGCGTCGCCGACGACAAGGCGCTCTACGCCTACGTCCCCAGCATCATCAAGTACTACCTGGGCGAAGACGAGATCCTGCCCAACATCAAGACCTACCTCTGTCGCGACGATAAGGAACGCGGTTACGTGCTCGCCAACCTCGACAAGCTGGTGGTCAAAGCCGTCGGCGAGTCCGGTGGCTACGGCATGCTGGTCGGCCCGCACTCCACGCCGAAAGAGCGCGAGGTCTTCGCCGAGAAGATCAAGGCCAACCCGCGCAACTACATCGGGCAGCCTACCATCCAGTTCTCCCGCGCCCCATGCCTCATCGGCGACTCCTGGGAGCCGCGCCACGTCGACCTCCGCCCCTACGTCCTCTACGGCGACAAGGTCACCATCGTCCCCGGCGGCCTGACGCGCGTCGCGCTGAAGAAGGGCTCGCTCGTAGTCAACAGCTCGCAGGGCGGTGGCTCCAAGGACACCTGGGTGCTGAGCTAGCGCCGATGGCGATCTATTTCGAGTGGGACGAAGAGAAGGCTCGAGAGAATCTCCGCAAGCACGGCATCAGCTTCGATGCCGCGCGCCCCGCCTTCTACGATCCCTTCCGGCTCACCGAAGAGGACTCCGTCGTAAATGGCGAACAGCGCTGGAGAACCATAGGGATCGCCGCTGGAATCACTATCCTGCTCGTCGTGCACCTTGAAGAAGCCTTTGACGGCGACCTGTATGTGCGTATCATTTCAGCAAGAACGGCAGTCCCCGAAGAAAGGAGGGCCTATGAGCAGAATCGTACGAATGACATCCGATGATCCGATCAGCCAGGAAGCCATCGAGGAACTCAAGCGCCTGGCAGCCATGCCCGACGACCAGATCGACACCTCCGACATCCCCGTGCGCCCCTTCGACCTGGAACTGGCCGCGAAGCGCCGCCGCGAAGGCTGGACTCCGGGCTCGGCTCCACGCCCCACCCCCCAGAAAAAAGCCAGCTAAGCGCTCCTTCGATCAGCCGGAAAGCCAACGCGCCCTCCGTCCATGGCGCTACTCTTAAAGCAGCGTCGTCCAAACGTCAGAGTTGGCACGCGAGAGGGGTTTGCGTTGCGGAGTGCGGTCGCCCTTTGGGCATTTCTCCTTGGCTTGGTTGCGTTCGGTCCCGCGTGCTCGTCAGCACACGCCGACAACCTGAAGCCGCGCGTCATCGTCTTCATCCATGGCCTCCACGGCGACAAGGACACCTGGCGCGCCGCCAACGGCGCCTACTGGCCAGACATGGTCCGCACCGACCCGCACTTTTCGCACTCCGATGTCGTGGTAGGCGAGTACCCTTCCCCCTCGATGCGCGGCCGCTACTCCACCACCCAGCTCTCCGAGATCCTCTATCAGGGCCTCAAGAAGCAGCATGTCTGGGATCACCGCGAGGTCGTCATCATCGCGCACTCGCTCGGCGGCCTGGTCACCGAGCAGATGCTGCTCAATCATCCTGCCGACGCCAACCGCGTGGTCTTTCTCGTCTCCTACGCGACCCCGCATCAGGGCTCGTTCGTTGCCAGCATCGCGAAGGTCTACGACAGCGATCCCCTTCTGACCGACCTGCGCAACGGCGACGATAACAACTTCCTGATGGACCTTGAGCAGCGCTGGCGCAGCGCTCCCTCGGCCGCGCGCATCCATCGCTACTGCGCGTATGAAGGCCTCGATACAGCGTCCGGCGCAGGCATCGGCCAGTACCTGCGAGCCCGCACCCGCGTGGTGACTTACTACAGCGCCACCTATGGCTGCGACGTCGACACGCCGGCGCAGAAGATCATGACCGACCACATCGACATCGTGAAGCCTGCCAATCGTAACGCCGATGCCTACACGTTCTTCGCGAAGGTCTACCACCAGAATCCCATCATCGATGTGGTGGACAGCGTGCGCAACAACAAGCTTGCCGGCCTCAATGTTCCCTGCAACAAGGAGAACGTGGGCACCGATCTCCAGGTGCCCATCGCGCTCAACCCCGCACAGCATGAGCAGGTCACGGGCGCGGAGGCAGAGCTCGTCGACACCGACAAGGTGCGTGACATCACGGGCCCGGCAGTGACGAAGATCGACGCGCAGGGCATCGCGCATGTGGCGTACTCGTTCAAAGGAGTCGGCCGCGGACTTGGCGTCTTCGGTTGCCCCACGGGCCACGCCTCGGTGCTCGTGCACTTCCACATCCGCAGCCAGGTGCCGATCGTCGAGTAAGCGATTCTGCTCTGATCATCAGGCCACGTCGTGCAGGCCTCGCAGCGCCTTGTAAAGAACGCGCGGGTCATACTGCCCCTTGTACACGGCCGGCGGCTTGCGCTCGAGTCCAAGCAGACCATACACCGCACTCGCCGCGCTGCGGATGGAGTACTCGACCGTGAACACGACGTCGTCAGGCTGCTCGCAGAACTGACCCGTGAACGCAATGTTTTTCCAGCCCCTGGGCAGAATGTCCGGGCGATCCCCGCTCTCACGCCGCAGGAACTGGCTGGTGATGAACGGCATCATGCACGGAATTGTCTTCGAATTCGCGAGGATCTCCCGCTTGAGATCTTCTGGCACACGCAGGTGTCCCAGGAACTCCTCGAAGATCTCCTGCCCCGTACATTCCTGCATCGGCTTCCGGACGAAGTTCCCAGGCTTGTCCACGAAGAGGCCGTAACCCCAGAAGACATCGACGTCCGCAGGCTGACCCGTGAAGTGCGGCTGTGCCGGAATCACGATCGAGCAGAACCAGTTGGAATCCGTGAAGGTAATAAGGCCACCTTCGCCGGGAACATTGCCGGTAAGGTTCTTCGCAAACTCCAGGAAACGGTGATCGTAGAGAGTGGTGGTCGTGGACATCCACTTCGACTCCTCGATGTGATCGGAAAAGACCTCTGGCCTCCCGAACTCCGGTCTGCCCGCCGCGATCTGCTCCCACAGCGTCCATGCCCCGCCATCGCGCTTGCCCTTGATGATCGCGGGAGCATCGTTGGCCCCGAGCGCGGAGGCCTCAGTCATCGACCCCAGCGTGACGATCACGCGATCTTGGACGCCGAGTGGAATCAACGCTCTTTCTCCGGCCTTCTCCACGACGATTCCGGTCACAAGGTTCTCCCCACCCTCCGCCGCGGCGCACACCAGGTCCACCACTTTGTTGTTGAGCGCGAAGTGGACATTCCTCTCCTTGAGAAACTGCACAATCGGCCGCACCAGCGAGTCGTACTGGTTCATCACCGTGCGCATGATCCCATGCAGCTGGTTGAACCCCTGGACCATGTGGGTGAAGCGGGCAAGGTAACGCTTGAACTCCACCGCGCTGTGCCACGGCTGGAACGCGAATGTCGTGGCCCACATCAGCCAGAAGTTCGTCTTGAAGAACTCGTCGCCCATCTGCTCGACGATGCTGGATCGCCCCAGCAATGCTTCCGGCTCCGCGATGAGCCACTCGATCTTGAGAATCTGCTTCTCCGTCAACTCAAAGGCGGGAGCATTGATGGGCTGCCCATTGCGCATCAGCCTGGAATGCGAGTGCGTCCTGATCATTTCGTTCCAGGCAAAGATCTCCTGCGTCACGGTACGCGCGCGATCGAGTGTCGGAATGGAAGAGAACAGGTCGTAGGTGCAGAGATACTTGGACTCCATCATGCGCCCGCCACGCACCACGTAGCCATGCTCCGCAGAACCTGAGCCATCCAGGCTTCCCCCCAACCGATCGAGCTCTTCCAGGATCGTGATGTTGTGGCCTGGGATCCCTCCATCACGGATGAGGAACGCCGCCGCCGCAAGGGAAGCGATACCCCCGCCTACAAGATAGAAACGCGCGTTCGAGCGCTCACGATTGCGTGTGAGCTCCCGCTCTTGGTCCTGTTCCAGTTCCGTCATGGCGCATCCTCCTTGAGGCTGCCGGGTTCCCGAGCATCTGGTTGGTTCTGCGGTTAAGGAGGTCGACGAACTGTAATCCGAGATCCAGTTCGACGACGAGGGTGAAAGGGGATAAGAGCCAGTCGACAGCCATGGAGCACCTCTCCTGGTGTTCAGATTCGCTCGAAGGAAGCCGCGCGAAGACTTATCTAAGCACCGCTTAGACAGTATAGAATCGTTTCCGTGCCCGCACAAGCCACGAAGAAAAGCACGTCCACACGACCGAAATCAGCGGCCTCGGGGACGCGTGCCAGCTCCGCATATCACCATGGAGATCTTCCGCAGGCGCTCAAGCGAGCCGCGCTGGAGGTCCTCGCCGGTCCCGATGCCCATCTGCTGTCGTTTCGGGACCTGGCACGCCGTCTTGGAGTGACGACAGCCGCGCCCTACCATCACTTCAAAGACCGCACCGGCCTGCTCGTATCGCTTGCGGTGGATGGCTACCGTCTGCTCCACGCGCAGTTCCTGCGAGCCGCGCAGGACGATGAAGCCTATGCGGCGAGAATCAAATCGCTGACGATGGCATACCTCGACTTCGCGCGCCGCGAGCGAGGGTACTATACGGCGATGTTTCTTCCCGAGGTCTCCGCGGCTTCGTCTCCTGAGCTGAGATCAGCTGCCAACCTGAGCTTCGAGTTGATCCGTGATCTCATCGCCGGACACAACCCGGGGATGCCCTTGGAGCAGGCCTCCGAACGCACCGTCTCCATCTGGTCGTTCCTGCACGGTCTGGTCGTGCTGAGCGCAGCGGGCCCCCTGAGCCGCAGGCTACCCAGGAAAGAGCAGGACCGATTCGCGGTGGATTCAATCGAGCGGTGGCTCGGAAACGGACGGAGTAGTTAAGCAGCATCGCGGCCCAGCCTGCGATACCCTGCGGCTATGCTCCGCTCTGTAGCGTCCCTGCTCGCCACCGCTGTTCTCGCGTGCCTCTCTGCCTCCGCTCAACGCCTCGTCCTCATCGACCAGGACGGCTCCGGCCCCGGCGGCTCGAACCAGATGGCGATGATGGTGCTCCTGCAATCGCCGCAGGTAAAGCTGCTGGGCATCACGATGGTGAGCGGCAATGCGTGGGAACCCGAAGAGGTCGCGCACACGCTGCGCATGCTGGAGCTCATCCATCGCACCGATGTGCCCGTCGTTCCCGGCGCGGTCTACCCCCTGCTGCGCACTGAAGCCGAGACCATGGCCGATCGCCAGCGCATCGGCATACAGCCCTGGTATGGCGCGTGGGGAGATCTCGCCAAGGGCACCAGCGCGCAGCCGTACCACGCGCCGTATGTGGTTCCGAAGCTCGAAGAAGGCGACCCCACCACCAAGCCGCTGGACGAAGACGCCGCGCACTTTCTCATCCGCCAGGTGCACGCGCACCCGCATCAGGTCACGATCTACGCCGCCGGTCCGCTGACCAACATCGCGCTCGCGCTCAGCATCGATCCGCACTTCGCGGAGCTCACGCAGGGCATCGTCATCATGGGGGGAGCACTCGCGCCCGTGACCGACGATCCCGAGTTCTCCACGCATCCACGCCACGAGTTCAACTTCTGGTTCGACCCTGAGGCCGTGCACATCACGCTGCGCGCGCCATGGCCGCGCATCGATCTCACCACCGTCGACATCAGCGTGAAGACCCGCTTCACCAAGGAGATGCTGGCCGAAATTGCGGAGTCGAACTCGCCGAGTGCGCAGTATCTCGTCAAGTACACGCACGAGTTCTATTACCTGTGGGACGAGCTCGAGTCCGCCGCACTGCTCGATCCGAAGATCATCACCAAAGAGCGCGAGCTCTATGTCGACGTTGACCTGAACCCCGGCCCCAACTACGGCGACACGTTGACGTGGACCAAGGAAAACAAGCCCGAACGCTTCATGCCGATCGTGCACGTGCAGGAGGATGTCGACACGGCACGGTTCTACAAGTTGTTCGTGGAGCTGATGAAGGCGCAACCGCAGAAGTAGAAGCGTCTCGCCAATGCCAAGACAAGCGCTGAGTACGCAACGCACGCAAAGGAACGCGGCGAAGTTCTCGTGGGCGCATGCCGCCGTGGCGTCACGCTGCGGTCTTGGCGCACGCTGCGTTTGCAGTTTCTTTTGGGAGCAGTGCTTCTCATCCCTTCGTGTACTGCGCTAGTCTCATGCACATCATGCGCACCGCCCTCGCACTCGCCCTCTGCACCGTTGCGGCCTCAGCACAACAACCCGCGCAACCGACAGCCAAGCCTCCGGTCAACGTGCAGTTCCACGAGCCACGTGCGTTCGACTTCGACAACCATGAAGGCTTCACGCAGATCTTCGATGGCAAGTCGCTGACAGGCTGGGACGGTGATCCCGCCATCTGGCGCGTGGAGAACGGCGCCATCGTCGGCGAGTCGGCCTCGCTGACAGTGCGCCCGCCGAACACCTACATCAGTTATCACGGCAGCGGGCCCAACGATCCCAATGCCATCGCGCATGACTTCGACCTGAAGCTCGAGGTCAAGGTCGAGCACGGCGGCGGCACGGGCATCCAGTATCGCGGGACGGTAGGCCAGCCGTGGATCCGCGCACGCCCCGGCCAGCCGCTGCCCAAACCCGCCTGGCTGATGACCGGTCCGCAGGCGGACTTCTGGTTCCCCGTCGACCCGCAGCACGAGCAGTACAGCGGCCAGTTCTACTCCGAGAACACCACGCTCGGCATCCTCACATGGCGCGGCCAGGTCACCGAGTCGACGACGACGCAGGGCGGCGACACCACGAACAACGCCGTCGTCGGCGTTATCGGCGACCGTAACGCGCTCGGCGGCTACGTGCGCGACAACGGCTGGAACCAGTACGAGATCATCGCCCGCGGCCCGGTGATGATGCACATCCTCAACGGCCAGCTGATGGCCGTCTTCATCGACGACGACCCCAAGTCCTCCAACAACATCGCAGGACTCATCGGCATCGAGCTCGAAGGCACACCCACGAAGATCAGCGTGCGCAATATCTGGCTGAAGAAGATCAACTGAAGAACTGACGCTTAGCGGAGCAGCCTGACCTCGCAACCAACATCGGCACGGGACCAGCGCTCCTCGGTCGTGTACGCAATGCCACCAAGTTCGATCGCGAGCGCAAGGCATGCACGATCGCCGAGCGACAAGCCAACATGGCGAGTAGAAGCGCGAAGCTCTCCGGTGAGTTTGGCTTGATGCAGCGAGAACGGCTCAATACGCGCAAGCACGCCAAGCAGGCGCTCGACACTGGTAACCGTAAGCCCGAGGTCGGAGAGTTTCGTATACACCTCGGCAACATTCACCGCGCTCATCACACCGCCATCCACCAGGGCATGCGCTGATTCGTCAATCCGTTCGCTCTTCGCGATCGCCAGGATCACGGACGCGTCGAGAACAGCTTCACTCACCGTCAGCTTCCGCACGCCGCTCGTCTAAGAGTTCCTGCAGAAGATCGCGGTTTTCCGGGTTCGCAGCGCGGACCTCCTCGCGAAAGGCGCGGAAGATCTCCAGCATCTCCTCACGCGTGTGCTTGCGGTGAGGAGATGTGTATAGGGGCGCGGGTTGCTCGGGCACGGTCGACGTCGCCATGTCCACAGTATGCGAGCGGCTTCCGCACATTGCAAGATTCGCCTTACGCAGAAAGCAACGCAGCGATCAACTCCCCGCGCCCGATCTTCTTCTGCTCGCCGCTAGCAAAGTTCTTCACCGTCGCGCTATGCGTTGCGACCTCGTCCTCGCCCAGCAGCACAATGTTCCGCGCCAGCGAGTCCGCCACGTCGAAGCTCTTGCGCAGCTTGAAGCTGCCATCGCCGACCTCAACCCCAAGGCCCGCAGCGCGCAACTCATGCGCCAGCGCCAGCGCCGCAGGATTCTGCTGCACACCCAGCGGCGCAATGTAAGCATCGAGCTTATTCGCCGCCCATGCGGGGTGCGCCGCGCCTTCCGCCTTCGCATCCTCTTCCGCCTGCGCCTGCAGCGTGAGGATCAGCCGGTCCTCGCCAATCGCAAATCCAATGCCCGGAGCGCGCGGGCCGCCCAGCATCTCGGAGAGGCCGTCATAGCGCCCGCCGCCGAGCAGCGCATTCTGTGTGCCCAGGCCGGTGGTCACGGTGAACTCAAACGTCGTGCGCGTGTAGTAGTCCAGCCCGCGCACCAGCCGCGGGTTCAAGTGGTAGGGCACGCCGCACGCATCCAGCGCCGCGAGGACCTGTTCGAAGTGCGCGCGCGAATCGTCGGCGAGGTAGTCCGCGATCTTCGGCAGCGTCTCGATGATGGCCTGGTCTTGTTCATCCTTCGAGTCCAGCACGCGCAGCGGATTGGTCTCCGCCCGCCGCTGATTGTCCGGGCACAACTGATCCTTCACCGGCGCCAGCGCCTCGCGCAGCGCCTGGTTGTAGCGCGCGCGATCCTCACTCGACCCCACCGAGTTGAGATCTAATCTCCAGCCTCGGATGCCGAGCTCATCCAGCAGCGCGGCGAGCATCTGCAGCACCTCGGCATCGCGCAGTGCAGACTCCGACCCCGACGACGGCGGCCCGATCACCTCCGCGCCGATCTGCCAGAACTGCCGGTAGCGGCCCTTCTGCGGACGCTCGCGCCGAAACTGTGGGCCGATGTAGTAGAGCTTCTGCAGCGCACCGGTCTCGCCCAGCTTGTGCTCAATGTACGCACGCACAACGCCCGCGGTGTTCTCTGGCCGGAGGCAGAGCATTTGCGCCTTCTCGCTGGCTGCACGGGCGCGATCTTCCCACGTAAACATCTCCTTCCCGACGATGTCCGTCTCCTCGCCCACCGCGCGCGCGAACAGCGAGGTGTCTTCGAGGATCGGGGTGCGAATCTCGCCAAACCCATAGCGTGCGAAGATGCGCCGGGCGGTCGCTTCGACAAAGTTCCACAGCGGGGTCTGGTCGGGGAGGAGATCACGGGTGCCGCGGACGGCCTTGAGGGTAGGGCGCTTCTGCGGCGCGCCAGCGTTAGTCAACATACCCTTCCAGTGTATCGGGCGGCGGGCTGACGAAAGTGATTCGCCGTCTTCGCGGAGATCGAACTGCAAACGCGGCGTACGCCAAGGTCGCGGTGGGACGCAGCGGACTCCTGCGCTGGCACGGAATTCGCTGCGTCCCTTTGCGTACGTTGCGTCCTCCGCGTTTGTCTTTCGGACTAAACCGGGTCGGACGAGCCCACAGGCTCGCTCATCTCCCGGGTCTGGAGTCTCGCATCGATGAGGAAGCCTGCCCCAATGGCGAACGGGATCAGAGCGACCGCGGCGCCCGAGAGCACCTCACGCTGCTGCAGGATGGTCGAAAGCGCGATGAAGAACGCCGCCATCCCCACGCCCGTAGCCAGCAGCACAATGCCGGAGAGCCGGATGTTGGCGCGGCGGCGCACACGGTCAGCCGAGGGCTTGCCATGCAGGATCGCCAGCTCCTCAACACTGGGAGGAGGGGTCACGCCACGGGCGATGCATTCCAGCCGCTCGCGGCTGCGCATCTCTTTCGCTCGGTTGCTGGCCCAGGTGGTCGCGATGACGATGCCGAGGATCATAAAGCAGCCGGCGACCGGCACGATGAAGGGGCTGTCAGGCCAGTTGTCGCCTTCATGCAGAAGAGCGAGGGCGAGGGTTGCTAGGGCGGCGAGTGGCATACGATGATTCTCCTGATCGAGATTTCCTGGGCCGCCGGCGTCCACGCCGTCGCAGCCCGAAACTTGTTGGCCGCTATGACTGAGTCGACCTGCGAAAGTTTCACGGGCAGGCCATGAAACTTTCGGGATTCGCTGCAGTCTGAGGGGGCGTGATGATGGAACTGAGGCGAGAGACCTAACGTGCGGAAAGACCTGACGAGTCCCGAGGGGTTCGAAGCGCTGGTGCGCGAGCATCAGGGCATGGTCTTTCGCACCCTCACGCGCATGACCGGCTCCGGCACGCACGTCGAGGACCTGGCGCAGGAGGTCTTCCTCCGTCTCTATCGCGCGCTGCCTGAGTTCCGGGGCGAATCGATGCTCTCCACCTACCTTTACCGCATCGTCGTCAACGTCGCGCAGGACGAATGGAAGCGCCGCAAGAAGGAGCGCGAGCATCGCGCGGAAGCTCCCGCCTTCGCGGAAGATGAAGCCGACAACTCAGCCTGGCTGGAAAACTTTGCCGGCGACGCCGACGCCAGCGAACACGCCCGCACGCCGCACGCCCGGCTGGAGCTCGCCGAGATCGAGCGCGCGCTCGAGGCCGAGCTGCAGGCGCTGCCCGAAATGGAACGCGCCGTGATCGTGCTCTACCACCAGGAAGAGTTGAGTTACGAAGGCATCGCCGCCGCGCTGAGCCTGCCGGTCAACACCGTGCGCACGCACCTGCACCGCGGACGCAAGCGGCTGGGAGAACGGCTGCGCGACCGCAACGGCAGCGTCCCCGCTTCGGCGCCCGCGACGGCTGTGGGAACGCTGCCGACCGCAGAAGCTCCGCGAAGGAGGCTGTGGCGATGGGCGTGAGAACACAAACGAACTACCGGACGATAGGATGGAAACTGATGAAAGGAGCGAGGGCGATGCGGCAGGACGATCTACAAGCTGAGTCGAAGATGACGGCATTCAAGATGACCGCGACCGAAGACGCCTTGCTCACCCGCACGCTCGAACGCAAGCCGCAGATTGCCGTGCCCGAAGGCTTCGCCGCCCGCGTGGCTGCCGCGCTGCCTGCGCAAAAGCCAACTCGCGCGCCGCGCCGCGTAGGAAGCCTCATCGCCATGGTCGCCGCCATGATCGTCACGCTGACCATGTTCGTTCTCGCCTCGTCCGCCCGCCCGAACCTCACCAACTTCGCCTTCGATATGGAGCTGCTGATGCTGGTGCAGCTCGCGGGCATCGGTTGGTACTACTCGCTGCGCCGCGAGATGTAATCCGGCAGACATCCTCACCTCGGAAATCGGGTGCCCCGGTCCGGACTTTCGGACCCGGGTTTCGCGTTACGGTCCTATCGGACGGCCACCACGCTTTGTCAGGGCTGGGCTTCAGCCCAGCCATCTATCAAGCTACCGAAAAGGGCTTTAGCCCCTGAGGCGAAAGCTCTCTCGCCTACACACGATGAAGGGGCTCGCCGCGTTGGCAAGCCCCTTCTCGCTTTTGATCGTGACGATGCCACGAATTGCCCTGACGAATTAATCCGCCACGCCCGGGTCCGGCGTGTCCTCACCCAATGCCGTAGCCAACGAATTCAAATGGTCGGCCTCGTCGCGCAGGATCTCGCGCAGGTCCTCGCCGAGAGCGTAGTGCGAGAGCTCTTCCGCCTGCTTCACGCGGCGGCGATAGTGGCGGATCGTCTCCTTCTCATTCTCCAGGTCGAAGCGCAGCATGTCTTCGGCCTTTTCGCTGGTCTTTACTTCCTTGGGCTTCACGGCCGGCATGCCGCCCAGGTAGTCGATCCAGAAGCTCAGCTTGAGCGCGTGCGAGAGCTCTTCCTCTGCATGCTTCGCGAGCTCGGCCGCGATGTTCATGTACTGCGCTCCCTTGAGCACCTGCGAGTAGTTCACGTACGCGATGACAGCCTGGAACTCGCGCGCCAGGTCCTCGTTGAGCAGGTCAATGAACGCTTCCTTGGTAATGGTGGTGCTCTTCTGGGTCGACATGAAGACAATCCTCTTTCTTCTGCCCGGGCCGATGGCCGGGGCGAACACACTGCGGCCGGGGCGAACACACTGCGGCCGGGGCGCAAACCTGGCCTACATAGCGGTAGGATGCAGCGATCGAGACCAACGTCACTCGAAATCGCGCAGGATTCTCAGCTCTTCGGGCAGGCCAAAGCGGCGGATATCTTCCGGATATCTTGTGGATGTCCTCTGGATCCCCTCTGAATCGCCTGTCGATCGGCTGAGGATCACTCTTCGCTGCCCGCGTGGGCGAACCTACTGCTGCGCCTGGTTCGCGAGATCGCTCGGAGACTCCAGCACCAGGTCGCACTCGGTCTCGCCATGGCAACTCAGCACGCCGCGCCGGATCAGGTGTCCCTTGCTCGCCGACGGAACACCCAGCCCAAAATCGTAAGCCTTCACCGCCTCCAGCTCGGCATCGCGGTCCGAGGACGACCCGCCGGTGCTGTTTGCGCCTTTCGCCGCGTCCTCGACGAAACGCACGGAGTTGATGCCCTGCGCCGTGACGTCCAGCTCGACCTCACCCCAGAAGGCCGCGCCCGGCTTGGTCCCCGACGCCTTGGCCCGCGGCACCTTGTAGGTCCGCTGCTGCTGCAACGAGGTCGTCATCCCGCGCGCATCGTTGCTGGCCACCGGATGCACGCCTGCAGCCTTCAGCGCCGCGATGCGCGCCTTGATCGTGTCCCCGAGCTTCTCTCCACCATCCGACTTCGCCGTCGCCGCCAGCTGGTACACCGCCAGCGCATCCGGCCCTTGCTTCGCCTTCTCCAGCACCTGCCCCAGGTGCATTCCCGGCTCCTGCGCCAGGCCGTTGCGCCACGCCGCGCGAATCCACGGCAGCGCCTCCTCATACTTGCCGTCCTGATAGAGGATCCAGCCGTAGGTGTCCCAGGTGTTGATCATCAGCTCCGACCGGAACAGCATCGCGCGCCCCGTCTCGCCGGTAGAGCTGGCTTCATCGAGCAGGTCCAGCGCCTTCAGCGCCGCTTTCTCTGCCAGCGGAACGTCGAGCGAGTTGTTCGCCAGCTCATACGCCGCGTTGTTGAGCTGGATCGGATCGCGCGCGTCCGTGATGATCGACTCCAGCATCGGTCGCGCCTCGGCCTGGCCGCCATCGCGCATTAGGTCGGAGCCCAGCTCGAGCTTCACGGGAACGCTGTTGGGGTTCTTCTCCAGCGAAACCCGCAGCACGTCCTCGGCATCCTTCAGCTTGTCCTTGGTCTTCAGCATCGAGGCCAAGAACAGCGCCGCGCTCTCATCGCCGGGGTTGCGATCGAGGAACTTGCGCATCGTGTCGATGGCGCCATCATTGTCCTTGCGCTGGAACTGCGCCGTCGCGAGCATGCGATAGGCCAGCCCTTCGTCGGGGTGGTACTCAACCTCTTTACGCAGGTCGTCGATGGCCTTGGCCGGAGCATTGTTGGCCATCTCGATGGCCGCATAGCTGCTCCACAGCCGCGCCTGGTGCTCGTTCAGCGACTTCGCGGAATCCAGCTTCTTGCGCGCGGCCTCCAGGTCCTTCTGGCCGATGAGCTGGTCCGCCTCCATGATGATCTGGCCG
Organism: Bryocella sp.; assembly: GCF_058498515.1. Taxonomy (NCBI): domain Bacteria; kingdom Pseudomonadati; phylum Acidobacteriota; class Terriglobia; order Terriglobales; family Acidobacteriaceae; genus Bryocella; species Bryocella sp. The sequence goes on along the minus strand of NZ_JBMHYI010000050.1, from coordinate 35,205 downwards.
GCGTTCTCGTTGTTCACCGTGCTGTGGCCGGAGGCGCGATCCAGCTGCACATAGAGCTCGCCATCGAGGCTCGCATCCTTGTACCACTGGTGATAGGTCTTCCAGTCGGTCGCCGGCAGGTGGTCGATGAGCACCTCGAAGCGGCGGTCGACGATCAGCGTGCCGTGATCCAGCTTGTACGTCTTGTCCATCGTCGCGAACGCAGCGTGCGCGTGGATGGGCAGCGGAAGCTCCGCGCTCCAGCCCTGCGGCAGCTTCAGCTCGGTGTGCGCCATCTCCAGATGCGCCTCACCCAGCCCGATCGGCGTGATCGGCGGATTCTTCTCATCGGCATCGCCCAGGCCGATGGGCGGAAGCTGCGGCACGATGCGCAAGTTCTCCCAGTCGCCGCTCTTCTCGCGCATGTAGCTGTAGCTCACGTGCAGCGGCGTGCCCAAATCGTCGGGCTTGCTGAACTCCGCATCCGAGACCTTGCCGGGGAAGCCCAGCGACTCGCTGATCTTCTGCATCAGGTCGTCCCACTGCGCCGGCGTCACCGAACGCGCGGCCTGCCGGAAAATAATCTCCGTATCGCTATGCAGATCGATAGTGATCGTCGACCGCATAGTGCCCTTCTCGTCGAGCGTTCCCTCCGAAGCGAAGTGGTCTTCCAGCGGATAGGGTGGCTTCGCCGGCGTGGTCTCCAGCCGCGCATCGCCCGTCGCCGGGATCACCAGCGCCTGCTTGCCGCGGATCTGCGGCATCAGCAGCCGGAACGATGCAACCTCCGCCGTAGCGTCCAGCCAGTTCTCCTTGCCATCGATGTGCGCCACCGTGATGACGTGGTTGAACCAGCCCGGCGAGGGTACGTCGGGATTGATCGCCGTGCCCGCGCCGATCAGCGCGGCGTCGGCCTGGATGCCCGCGACCGACAGCATCGCCGCCAGCAGCGTGTGCTTGTCCTTGCAATCGCCATACTGGTTGCGCAGCACGTCGCCCGACTCATGCGGCTGGTAGCGGCCGATGCCAAACGCCACGCCGATGTACCGCACCTGCGGCCCTACGAATCCATACACCGCCCGAGCCTTCTCCTCCGGCGTTGTCTTGCCCGCGATCAGTTGATTCGTCCGTGCCGTCACCTCGTCGTCCGGCTCCACGCGCGCAGACTCCAGCTTGCGATACCACGCGCCCACCTCCGCCCAGGAGTGGAACGTGGTCCACGCAATGGGCGGCAGCCGCGGTTGGTCGTTAGTCGCCAGGTCAGGCAGGTGATCCAGCTGCAGCAGCGTGCCCTTGTCCTTGCCCACGACCGGCACCAGCTGCGAGCTATGCCACACCCAGGTCTTCTGCCCGTTCGCGGTGGTGATCTCGGGCTTGTGGTCCGGGCTCCAGACCTGCACGTACTTCCCTTCGGGAGCGTGCAGGGTCACCGTCTCCGACAGCGCCACAACGCCGTTCGACGGAAGCATGAAGTTCTCCGTCTCCCAGAACTGCCCCGGCGCCTCCGCGCGTGTGCGGATGAAGCGCACGTGGTACTCCAGCGTGTCGCCGGGCCGAATGCTGCGCACCGGAATCTGCTCGGACTTCAGATCGGAGTAGAACGGCGCCTCGCGCGTCACCGGCGCAGGCTGCTCCTGCACATCGGTCGCCGGGGTTGGGATTACCGTGCCATCCGGCCGCCGCACCCGCACATAGTCGATCTCGACGTGCTCGGAGCCGGACGCGAACGGGAAGCTGAGCACGCTCAGGTCCTTCACGCCGGATTGCGACTGCACATGCACCACACCCAGCAGCTCGCGCGATCCCGTGCCGTCGTCGTTGTAGGTATAGGTGCGCTCCGTGCGCTCGAAGTAGGTCGGCTCGTTGCTGTAGTCCGCGCTCGAGCCCGCTGCAGGAGTGACTGGCGCGGCAGCGGCCTGCCCATGCATCCTCCCCACGCTGCCGGTAAGCGCCGCAAGCAAAAGGGACAGGAGGAGGGACGGGCGTACGACGGACGGACTGTGCATGAAATTTCTAGGCCTGACTTATGGGGTGCTGTTGGAGGAAAGATACACCTTCAGGTAGTCAAGGTAGTTATTCCCGTAGGTGCGGATCAGCGCAATGTCCTCGTCCGTGATCGCTCGCCGCACCTTGCCGGGCACGCCCGCCACCAGCGACCGCGGCGGAATCACCGTCCGCTCCGGGATCACCGCACCTGCCGCGATAATCGACTGCGTCCCGATATGCGCGCCGTTCAGCACCACGGAGTTGATGCCAATCAGCACCTCATCCTCCAGCACGCAGCCGTGCACGGTGGCATTGTGGCCGATGGTGCACATCTCTCCGACAGTGACCGAGTAGAGGTACCGCTGCCCGTGGAGCACAGCGCAGTCCTGAACATTGCTGCGCGCGCCGACGCGAATCGAGTTCACATCGCCCCGGATGACAGCGTTCATCCACACGCTGGCATGCTCGCCCAGCACGACGTCGCCAATCACCTGCGCGCTGGGATCGACATAGGCAGACGCCGGAACGACCGGCTGGATGTTGTTGAACGGACGAATCATGACAAACAGGGTACAGCGTCGGAGAGGGCCGAGGGATTAGGGCCAAGGGCCAAGGGTCTGGGGCCCAGGGACGCCCTGCCGTCCCCCGTCTGCACCCCTCCGCTGTCTGAGCCCTAAACCCTGAGCCCTTGGCCCTAATCCCTGAACCCTTGACCCTTGGCCCTTGGCCCTTGACCCTAATCCCTACTTCCCCCCTGCTACCGTTTTCCACCGCCGCTTCGTCTACCAGACAGGTACGTACCCTGACCTCCGGAGTCAGAAACAACATGAACGCAACCGATGCGATCGTCCTCCCCGGCGACGTAGCCCGGCGCCGCAGTCCCTTTGCCCTTGGCTTGGAGGAGACGTTGACGCAATCGTCTGCCCTGGTGGCGGTAGAATCGCCATCAGTGCCCAGAGCCGTAGCCCAACCCGGCGCCCGCACCCGGCTTTCCGCCGAGCAGATGGAAGTGCGCCAGCAGCAGCGGGCGGAGGATGACGAGCTCATCCGCCAGGCCCAGAAGGGCGACCGCGCCGCCTTTGACACGCTCGTCCGCCGCTACGACCGCAGCGTACTCCGCCTCGCGCTGCACATGCTCGGCAACGAGCAGGACGCCCAGGATGTGCACCAGGACGCGTTCATCAAGGCGTACCGGCATCTTTCGAACTTCCGGTTCGAGTGCTCGTTCTACACCTGGCTCTACCGGATCGTCACCAACCTCTGCCTGGACCAGCTGCGACGCCGCAAGAGCCGTCGCGAGGACCCCAGCACCGCGACCGACGCCGCAGGCGAAGAGATGGACCTGCTGGCCAACATTACCGACGGACGCGCCGGCGCCAACCCCGCCCGCGAGCTCGAGCGCAAGACCATGAACACGGCCATCCAGCAGGCGCTGGACGAACTCACGCCGCGCGAGCGCACCGTCTTCGAGCTGAAGCACTACCAGGGCCTCAAGCTCCGCACCATCGGCGAGATGCTCTCGACGACCGAGGAGACGGCGAAAAACACCCTCTTCCGCGCGACCCGAAAGCTGCGCGCCAAGCTCGCGGAGGTGAGGTAGAGAGATCGAAGTTGCGAGTTCTCAGTTCCGAGTTGCGAGTTGGAATACCAACCGCCTCCCTAACAACTGAGAACTCACAACCAGCAACTGTTCTTCGCCAGAGTTCCGACGACAAACGATCGGGACCGGCAGCATCAAACGCACCACCGCTTTGGAGAGGTCACTGAGGTATACGCATCATGAACTGTGAGCTTGCGCAACAACATATGATCCTCGCGCACTACGGAGAGCTGCCGGACGAGACGCAGCACCCGTTGGAGCAGCACCTGACAGGATGCGAGGAGTGCCGGCGCGAATGGAACGCGCTGATCGCCCTGAACGAAGACCTGGCCACGCTGCCTGTCGTCGAACCCTCACCGAACCTGCTGGCAGCCTCGCGCATGCGGCTGGATGAGGCGCTGGACGCCATCCCGCCGCGCTCCGCCGGACAACGTCTCCTGGGCAACGCCTTTCGCTGGCTCGGCTTTCTACAGAGCGCGCCCGCCCTGGCGACACTACTCGTCGGCGTCGGCTTCCTCGGCGGCAACATCCTCAACCGCTACCAGGTGGCCCACAGCCCCAGGCTGCCGACTGCGGTGCTGCTCAACGGCGCTCCCGGCCCCATCGCCAGCGTCTCCGGCATCGTCCAGACCCCCAACTCCGAAGTGGTCCAGGTGAACTACAACCGCCTCGTTCCAGAGACCGTGCAGGGGTCGCTGGATGACCCGCAGATCCGCCAGCTGCTCATGCTCGGCACCAAGCTCGCGAGCTCCGGCGAGGTCCACGCAAACTCCGTCGCGCTGCTCGCACAGGAGTGCATCGCAGGCCACGACTGCCAGGACAGCAGCCAGCAGGATGGCATCCGCAGCGCCCTCATGACCTCCCTGCGCAGCGACAAGAGCTCGGCCGTCCGCCTCAAGGCCCTCACCGGCCTGCAACCCTATGTCGCCGATGACGAGAACGTCCGCGATGCCGTGCTCGATGCCGTCCTGCGCGACCGCAACTCCGACGTCCGCGCCCAGGCCATCAGCATGCTCACCCCGGTCCACGCCGACACCAGCGTGCGCGAGGTGCTCCGCACTGTCTCCACCCAGGACGTAAATCCCGCCGTTCGCAACGCCAGCTTCCAGGTGCTGCAGGGGGCGTCAGATATTCAGTAGCCTCGTGACCGTCCTCGCTCATCGCGACCTCTGCGCGGCGACCTCCCGCCGTGCCTTCCCGCGCCGCCGGCTCCTCGCTGCGGGGCTCGCCGCAGGCTGCCTCCTCGGCGTGGGAGCCTCTGCCTCCAGCCTCTCCGCCCACGCCGGCCATACCCAGCCGCAGCACACCGCCGGCTACCTCGGCATCGAGTTCCACGATCTCTCCGACGCTGAAGCCACCGCCCTGCACGAGAAGGGCACCCGCGGCATCCTCATCCTCGCCGTCGACCACGACGGCCCCGCCGGCAAAGCCGGGCTCCGGCCGCAGGACGTCATCGTCTCTGTCAACGGCCAGAACTCGGCCAACGCCGACATGCTGCGCCGCATGATCCACGACGCCGGCGCGGGCTTCAACATGGCGCTTTCCCTCATCCGTCAAGGAAAGGATCTGCACATCAACGCCGTGCTCGCCGACCACAGCCAGATCGAGCGCGCCGCCATCGCCAAGATGAGCGCCACGCCCGTGGGCGTCTCCTCGACAGCCGATCCGGTGGACGCCGAGGAAGGTCGCCCGGACTTCGCCAACCCTGCTCCTCCGCCACCCACCAAGGCCATGCGCGGGCAGACCTTCATCGGCGCCGTGCTGCATACCGGGCCCTTCACCGGCCTCGAGCTCGAAGTGATGACCCCGCAGCTCGCCGGCTTCTTCGGCGTGCCGGACGGCAACGGCCTGCTCATCCAGAGCGTCGCGCCCAACAGCCCGGCGGCCGAAGCCGGTCTCCACGCCGGCGACGTCCTGACCAAGGCCGACGGTGTCCCTCTGCACACGACCAATATCTGGAACAAGCACCTGCGCACGGCCAAGGGCCGCCCCGTGGCGGTCACCATCCTGCGCGAAAAGCACGAGCAGCAGATCACCCTGACCCTGGACGCGAAAAAGCATTCTCTGCTCGAGTGGCCGCACGGCTTCAAGGGAGGCGAGTAAGCCACTCAAGCAAATACTCGCTCCTGCAAACCTGAGGACCTCGCCCCTCGACAGCTATCGCTGTTTCGGAACGAGGTCCTCTGCATTGCGGTCTTTCGATCTTCCGCGAGCCGTCAGGATCTACTTCGTGCCGACCGGCTTGCCTTCCTGCACATAGTTCTTGTTCCACGAAGGAATCTCGACCAGATACGTCCCCGGCTTCTCAATCACCGCCTGGCAGCCCAGCCGCGAGTTCAGCTGCAGCCCCGGCGCAAGATCCAGCCGGTCGAGTTCCTTCTCCTCCGGCTCCGAAAGGCTCTTGCCGCCTTCCTTTACGAACAGGTGGCACGTCGTGCAGGCGCACACGCCGCCGCACGCATGGTCGAGGAAGATGTGGTAATTTTCAGCCACATCCAGCAGGCTCATCGGTTCGCCATGGCCTTCGTACGGCAGCGAGCCAAACGGAAACTCGACGGTCTTGCCCTCAGGCTCAAAGGTCACACGGACCATATTCTCCGCAGGTGGCTGGGAGAGATCGACAACGGGAAGCTCTTTTTCGTGATCGGACATACGCTCGTCTATCTTACTGCGGGCCGCGTCTTCGCGCTGTAAATGCGCCCTGGCGATGCGCGCGCACCGAATAAGCCCTTCTTATGAGCCATCACCACACCGCTCAATGGGTTCTGCTCTCATGGGAGGAGTGGGGAGTAAGCTCCCCAAAGGGAACGCTCCATGAAACGAAATCTGTTGATCCTCGTCCTCTCCATCGCGGCTGCGGCGCTCCTCGCGCAGGCCATCCGCCCCTCGCTGGGCGCCCCGGCCAGCCCTGCGGCGGAGATTGCCGCGCCCCCCGAGGTGCGCGCTATCCTCGAGCGCCGCTGCTACGCCTGCCACTCCGACTCGCCAAAGCTCGCATGGTTCGACCAGATCGCCCCGCCCTACTGGATCGTCGCCAAGGATGTACGCCAGGCCCGCGCGCACCTGAACTTCTCCGAGATCGGCGCAAAACCCACCGCCGCGCAGCGCGCCACGCTCTTCGAAGCCGTCAACATGATCCAGCTCGGCGCCATGCCGCTGCCCAGCTACCTCGCCGTCCATCGCGACGCCGGCGTCACTCCCGAAGAGCTCGCCACGCTGAAGGCCTACCTCGCGCCCTTCGCTCCCGCAACCGCGCCCACGCCCGTCGCGTCCACAAGCCCCGCGCAGGCCACCGGCTCGCCCTCCGGACCTTCGCTCAACGGTGTGCCCTTCCCCGCCGACTACAAGACCTGGCAGATCGTCAGCACCACCGACCGCGGCGACAACCACACGCTCCGCATGATCACCGGCAACCCCATCGCGGTGCGCGCGATCGAGTCCGGCAACATCAACCCCTGGCCCGACGGCGCAGCCTTCGCGAAGAACACAGTGCAGTCCGTCGACGATGGCCACGGCCACATCACCTCCGGCAATTTCATCCAGGTGGAGTTTATGGAGAAGGACGCCGTGAAGTACAAATCCACGCAGGGCTGGGGCTACGCCCGCTTCCGCGGCAACGACCTGAAGCCCTACGGCGCAGGCCCGCACTTCGACGCCGAGTGCACCGGTTGCCACGCCCCCATGCACGATCACGACTACGTCTACACCCTGCCGCTGCCCCGCGCAGGAGGTGCCCAGTGAAGCTCGTCTCTGTTGCTACCCTCGCGACAATACTCGCGCTGTGCCTGCTCTGCGGCTGCGAGCCGCACCCATCCCCAGCCAAGAGCGACCTGATCAACACCGACGCCGGTCTGCACGGCGAGCTGCCCTACCCCGTGCTCTCCTGGAAACCGCTGACCGTCGCCGTCGACCGCACCCAGGGCACCACCTCAACGCTGTTCTCGAACGGCTCCACGATGGCGCGGGTCACATGGGCGGCACGCGACGACCCGCACTGGTTCGGCGCCCACATCGCCGGCGCTCCGCAGCGCGTGGAGATCGTGGAGTCGACGAATGGTACCCAGCGGTACCGCCTCTTCTCCGGCTCGCCGCTCGCAGAGCAAGCCAGCGCCGGAGACGGAAAAGACCGCATCGCGGAGATTGCTGCGATGCGGCCCATAGCCCTGCCTTAGCTTTGTGTGGCCCTAGTCTTCGGTCGATTCGCCCGGCGTCTCGGGGTCGGCCTCGGCCTTCTCGATCACATCAGGGCTCTTCGACTCGTCGAACTCCGCCGCAGCGAACGGATGCGGCGCGTTGACGCCTGCGCCCATCGAGTCGCTCGCCGCCGCCATCGTCTTGCCGCTCAGCGCTCCGCTCACCGCGGTGTCCATCATGATCTCCGCAAAGCGCCGCGTCTTCTTGTCCAGCCGCTCGATCGCATTGCGAATCACGCGATAGTCGCCGCCGGTCAGCGATGCCTTCAGCTCCGTCACAGCCGCCTTGATGTCCTCGTGCTCCACACTGGTCAGCTGCTGCCACGCAGGCGACTTCTCGCCCTTCTCCACGGCTTCGAGGATCGTGTTGCCCTCGTTCTTCGCCTCGATCACCTGCCGCGCCGTCAGGTCTTCCTCGGCGTAGTCGAAGCTCTCCAGGATCATCGTCTCGACCTGCTCATCGGTGAGCCCATACGTCGGCTTCACCTCGACCTGAGACTCCATCCCGCTGCGCTGCTCACGCGCGCTCACATGCAGAATGCCGTTCGCATCGATGAGGAACTTCACCTCGATGCGCGGCAATCCCGCCATCATCGGAGGGATACCTTTGAGATCAAACCGCGCCAGAGACCGGCAATCCTTCGCCAGCTCACGCTCGCCCTGCAGCACGTGGATCGCGACGTTGGTCTGCCCATCCACGCCGGTAGTGAAGTGCTCCGTCGCGCTCGCAGGAATCGTCGAGTTGCGTTGGATGATGCGGCTCATTACGCCGCCCAACGCCTCGATGCCCAGCGACAATGGCGTCACATCCAGCAGCAGCAGATCGTTCGTTGCCGCGTTCTCTTCGCCGGAGAGGATCTGCGCCTGCACTGCGGCACCCAGCGCGATCACCTCGTCAGGATTGAGCTCGGTGTGCAGCTTGCGGCCACGCGCTTCGAGATCGAAGATCTTCGCGACCAGCGTGCGCACCGCAGGGATGCGAGTCGACCCGCCCACCATCACCACTTCGTCAATCTGCTCCGGCTTCAGCCCTGCATCGCGAAGCGCCTGCCGCACCGGCCCCGCCGTGCGCTCCAGGATCGGAGCCACCAACTGCTCAAACTGGGCGAGGCTGATCTCGCGCAGGTAATGCTTGCCCTCACCCAGATCCAACTGCAGCTTCGCAGCCTCGTTCGAGCTCAGAGCAATCTTCGCGTCGATGACCGCCTTACGCAGGGACTGCACCAGCTCCGGTCGCGTCGCCACTTCCACGCCCAGGTCGCCGCGAATGTCATCGATCGCCACCGCAAGCAACAGGTTGTCGATGTCATCGCCGCCCAGGTGCGTATCGCCGCCCGTGGCGATCACCTCAAAGATCCCCTCGTGCAGCTTCAGGATCGAGATATCGAACGTGCCGCCGCCAAAGTCATACACGGCGATCACGCCATCCTTGTTCTGGTCGAGGCCATACGCCAGCGCCGCCGCTGTCGGCTCGTTGACCAGCCGCAGCACCTCCAGCCCCGCAATGCGTCCCGCATCCTTCGTCGCCTGCCGCTGCGCGTCGTTGAAGTACGCCGGCACGGTGATCACAGCCTTCGTCACTGGAGCGCCGAAGAAGCGCTCCGCATTGCGCTTCAGCTGCAGCAGCACATAGGCCGAGATCTCCGGCGGGGTCAGCGTCAGCCCGCCAACGTTGAGCTTCAGCACCTCGCCCGGCTTCAGCCCCTCGGCAAGATGAAACGGAAACAGCTTCAGCTCGGATTCAATATCGGTGAGGTCGCGGCCCATGAGCCGCTTCACCGAATAGACCGCGTTCGCCGAATTCGTCAGCAGCACACCGCGCGCCGCATTGCCCACGCTGAAGCCGTCCTGCGTCTCCTGGTCGAACGCCACCACCGAGGGCACAATCGGCGAGCCATCCTCACCCGGAATGACAGTGGGCGTACCGCCCTGCATGTAGGCGATGAGCGAGTTGGTGGTGCCAAGGTCGATGCCCACCACGGGGCCGGCCGACTGGCCTGAGATCTGTACGAGTTCTGCCAAGATTGCTTCCTCTCGATTGCGGACCCGCGCGCGTTCACGCTGCGAAAGGCCCAACTCCTATTGTCCCTCAACCGGAAGGTTAGGGGGTGAAGACCAGCCGCGCCGTGCCGTCCTTCTCGCCCCAGCGCTGGGTGACTTCGGCCAGCGGCACAGCCTTGTAGCTGAACTCGAACGTCTCCTTCGCCGCCAGCTGGAAGAAAGCACCCACAGCCTCGCGGATGCCATCCAGCAACGCCGAGCCGAAGCCAGAGCCCAGCAGCTGAATATTGGTCGAGCGCAACGTGTGCGCCGGCAGCGCAATCGTCTCGCCGGCGAGGTTGCCGATCTGCAGAAACCGCACCCGGCCGCCAGGCTTCACTACTCCCTTCGCGCCCAGGGCATCCAGCGCGGCCTCAGCCGGCGCGCCCCAAAGGTAATCGAGCACCACATCCACACCATTCGCGAGCATCGCCTCCCGCAGCTCGGCCACCAGCGCAGCCTTGTCCTGATCGAGCGAAACCACCGCATCGGCACCGAGGCTCTTCAGCTTCGCCAGCGCCTCCGGGTTGCGGCCCGTCGCGATGACCTTACCCGCGCCGCGATGCTTCGCAATCTGCACCGCCAGCTGTCCACTCGTACCCGTCGCGCCAAGGATCAGCACATTCTGTCCCGCAGCAAACTCCGCGCGATCCAGCGCCAGCCACGAACTCATCGCTGGGTTCGCGATCCCCGCAGCCTTTGCATCCTCAATCGCATCAGGCAACGGAATGACGATCGCGCCCGCACCAATCACCGTCGTCTCGCACATCGTCCCGTAGGGGAAACGCGCCCCACCGAAGTACGCCCGCGAGCCATCAGGAAAGATGCCCACACCGTCCACTCCGGGGATGAACGGAAACTTGCCCGTACTCAGGTAATGCTTGCCCGCAGCGATACCGCGAACGATCTGATGCAGCCCGGCGGCGCGCATCTGCACCAGCTGCTCGCCCGCGGCGGCGACGGGATCATCGAACGTGGCATACTGCGGCGGTTGGCTGTAGCTGGTAACGACGGCGGCGTTCATGCAATTTAATGTAACTCCCCGTTGTGCAGATGTGGTTTCCCGGCGGATCATGATCGCATGACCGGATCTACCATCATCCCTGCCATACGATATCGCGACGCCAACGCCGCCATCGAGTGGCTGTGCTCGGTGCTCGGCATGACGCGCAACGCCGTCTACGCCGGACCCGAAAACACGATAGCTCACGCCCAGCTCACCTACGGGGCAGGCATGGTCATGCTGGGCTCGGCCAGCAACGGCGGAGCCTCTGCGGGCCGCTGGGTCAGCCCCGCCGAGGCCGGCGGCCGGGAGACCTCGCACCTCTGCATCATCATGACCGATGACCACTGCCGCGCCGCGTACGAGCGCGCGAAGGCCGCCGCCGCGCCCATCGTGCAGGAGCTCACCCAGCCCGCGCACGGCGGTCTCTCCTTCGGCTGCGAAGACCCCGAGGGCCACACCTGGTGGATCGGCAGCTACGACCCCTGGGCGCAACCTGCGCAGGAATAATCCGGCATCACGGGGGACATCGATAAGATCAAACCCATACCCAACGATTCCCAACAAGCCAGGAGACCCAATGGCGAAGATTCCCTATCTCGACGTGCTCGGCAGTGAAGACCCGCTCGCAACGATTCGCTCCACCCCCGCGCGGCTCGCGAAGGTCTACGACGCTCTGACTCCCGTGCAGGCTGAAGCCCGCTCCGCGCCCGGCAAATGGAACCTCCGCGAAGTCATGGCGCATCTCGCCGACTGCGAAGTGGCCTGGGCGTGGCGCCTCCGCTACGCCTATGGCGCCGAAAGCCCCGTCCTCCAGCCCTTCGATCAGGACTCCTGGGCCAGGCCCTACAGCGCCTACACTCTGCCCGACGCTCGCTCCGCCTTCGACGGTCTGCGCGCCTGGAACGTGGCCCTGGTAAGCGCCTTGACCGACGCCGACAAGGCCAAGATCTACACCCATCCCGAACGCGGCGAAGAGCCGCTCTGGACTCTCGTGCAGATCATGGCCGGCCACGACCTCCACCACCTCAAAACGCTGGAAGCGCTCTAGCGATTTCTCAACATCCCGCTTCGCTCCAGCGCCTCACGCGTCCAAGCATCGCGCCGCGCGACCCAGCTCTCCTGCGTGTTGGCCCTCGCGAACGCATGCGCTGCGCGCGCCATCGTAACAAGTCGCGCACGGTTGCGATCCAGCTCCACCAGCGCAGCGGCAGCCTTCTCAACATCCGGCCACGGCGACAGCGCCCCCGCACCACTCGCAGCCAGCTCGCGATAGTACTCCGTATCGAACGCCAGGAACGGCACGCCCACAGCCATCGCGTCGATGGCATTGCGTGGCGTATCCGGGGTCAGCGGCATGCCCAGCAGCAGATCGTGTTGTGCCACCGCCGCGAACAGCTCCGGCCCATACGCTATCGGCTCATGCCACCGCACGTGCTCCACAATGTTGAGCTCCGCAGCCAGCGCGCACAGCTCGCCCCGCTGCGGTCCGCTGCCATAAAGATGCAGCTGCGCATCGATGCCCTGCGCGCGTGCTGCAGCCAGCGTGCGCAGCATCTCGGTGATGCCCTTACGCTCCACGAACCGCCCAAAGTAGACCAGCTCCAGAGGCCGCGTGCGAGCTTCCAACAGCGAGAGCTTTGCAGCCAACGCCTCCGCAGGCATCACGTACTCGCTCGAGTGCGCCGCATCGAGGAAGCCATGCACATTGGGGCGACCCTTCGCATACTCCGCGGCAAAGCGTTCGCCCTTCAGCAGCACCACCGAACACAGCGCGACCGCAAGACGCAGTTGCATCCGCAGGAATCGCCCGAACACACCGGGCTTCGCTGCGCCGCCGTCCATGCGGCCTTCGCCGCGGAAATCGATGTCGACGACAAAGATCGTCACCCGCCCACGCACCCACCCCATCATCCACGCAGCGAGCTCCGTGGGATGTTTGATCGCGAACGACAAGCCCGTATGCACCACCGCCGCCTGCGCTGTCGCGGCATGCAGCATCTTCAGCGTGCGAGCGAACGACCCTCCCGCAGCCTCCAGCGTCACAATCTCAATGCCCGTCCTCGCCGCATCATGCATCGCCAGCGAGCTTCCCGCCTGCTCATACGCCGCGCGCGTCATCGGCCGCATCGCGACGACCAGCCGCAGCCCCAGCGCCGCCGCGCGGTCGCGCAGCAGCAGCAGGTGCTCGGCAAAGGCGCTCTCCAGCGCCACGCGGTTCGCATCCAGCCGGTAGTGCTCGACAGGAAGAACCATCAGGTACGTTCGGCCAGAGCATCTTCCCTGTAGGTGTAGCCCAGCACCTCGATCATCATGGGTGTTTTCTCCAATGAAAACGCCACCGCACGCCCTTATCGAGGTACCCATCAACAGGGAAAATGCTCCAGACATGCCCTGAACCTAGAGTCCCGCCCCGGGTGAGTCAATCGAACGAAGGCGGCAGAGGCTCTTCAACGGCCGGCGCTCAATGCTTCTTTGCCGCATCCGCCTCAGCCCGCTGCTTGTCCAGCGCCTCCTCAAACGTCCGCTCCCCACTCGAGACAAACGCCTGGTAGCCCGCAGGATCGACAAACACCTTCGGCCCCTCCTTCGGATACCGCTGCAGCTTGCCCAGCAGGTCGAAGTACTTGCCATGCTCGCCGAGGAAGACATCGCACGGCAGCGAGTGCAGCACCTTGAACGTGTGCTCGAAGTCCTTCGCGATGCCCTTGTAGCTCTCCTGCACGCCGGGGCGCGCGACGAACTGAAACTCAGACCAGAAGCTCACCCCGCCCACGATCACCACATCCCGCAACTGCCCTGCCGGCTCGCCCGGCAGATGAACCTTCATCGTCCACGTCGTGCAGCCGCGCGTATGCCCAGGCGTCTTGTGCGCCACCAGCGTAATCCCACCCAGCGTCACCTTATTGCCGTCATGCAGCACGCGGTCCACATGCACCGGTGGATACGGCGTCAGCGAAGTCCACGTGGCTTGAAACCCCTTGCGGCCGCCCGACTCCGCAACCTCGACATCGCCGTCCATCACCATGTTCTTGGCGTGCGTCTCGAGCACCACCACTGCAGCGCCGCCCATGTGATCGCTGTGCGCCTGCCCGTTGAGCAGGATCTTCGTATCCGCCCACTGGAAGCCCAGCTTCTCCACGCTCGCGCGAATCTGCGGCGGCGAGCTCTCGAGGTTCGCATTGATGAGAATGTTGCCTTCAGGCGTGGTCACCAGATAACTCGCCAGGTCCCTCGACCCCACGTAATACAAATGGTCGGCGATGCGAAACGGCTCAACCTGCGTGGTCCACGCAGGATCGATATCGGCACGAACGGCTGGGACGCAAAGGCTGGCGAGGACAAACGAGAGCAGAACACGGAGGCGGCGCATACATGATGGGTACCGCATGCGCCGCCTGTGCAGCCTTGTGAGGAACCGCAAGAGTTACGGCCTGGCTCGAAAAACTGCGCCTCGTCGGATCCGAACGACTAAGGCTTCGGCGCCAGGAACTGCGCCTCGCCGCGCCCGAAGCTCCAGTCCGCCGACTCATTCTCGCTCAGCACGATCATCACATCGTCCGGAGCAATCCCCGCGCGCTCGCCAAAGAGCTTCGTCAGCTCCGCGTAGAACGCCTGCTTCAGTTCCGGCGTCCGCCCCTTGCGCAGCGTCACATGCACCAGCGTGTAACCCTCGGTGCGGTTCATCCCCATAAAGTCCTGGCCGATGAACAACTCGCCCTCACCGTGCGCGGTCACGACAATAAAGCGATCGCCCTCAGGAATTCCAAACGCCGTGCGCATGGCGTCATAAGCCGCATCCGCAAGGATGCGGCGCTTGGCGGCATCTACGTGCTGATGAACTGAGATTCGTACGAGTGGCACTTCAAACTCCTGCGGTTACGTTACATCCTCTTGAGGGCCAACGGCCCCCATACCACCCCAGGAAGAGCACCTTATGACGGTGAACGACCCAGGCTCCAGCACAATCTCTGCACGGCGAAGACTACACCGCAGCCGCCCGTTCTTTCTGCGCCGCCCGCTTCGTCTTCCACCACTCCTTGATCCAAATCTGCGCCGGATGTTCCACCCACTTGCGCGCCGCGACAGCCAACGCCACCACCAGCACATAGCTGATCCACGGATCGAAGCGCGCCAGATGCAGATGCTCCATCACCTTGTGCTGCTGCAGCAGCAGCATCCCGTTGAAGTGCAGCAGGTACAGCGCGTAGGTCGAAGTCCCAATCACCAGCAGCGGGGGAAACGAGAACACCCTCGCAAAAAATCCCGGCCCTGACAAACTCAGGATCATCAGCGCGAAGATCGGCGTCATCAGCCCGCCGTGGATCAGGATGTACGGCGTCCGTTCCACCAGGTGATACACCATGCCATACGCTGCCCCAAAGCCCACCACGCCCGCGATCGTGCGAGCCCGGGCAGTCGGCCGCCATGTCTCCAGGATGTGCCCCAGCGTCAGCCCCGCCAGGAACGTGCAGACGTACGGCAACGGTGTGTACTTCAGCGTGTTGATCCAGATGCCGTCCGAGTAGCGATCCGCCATCGCCGCCAGGTGGTCCGGATTGCGCACGATGTACACCGAGTGCGGAATTAGCCCGATGATCCAGAAGCCCGCGAACATCGCCAGCAGCTTCTCCATCGACCGCGGCCACCGCAGCCGCACCAGCCAGGGGAACGCGAGGTACAGCATCACCTCGCAGCTCAGCGTCCACGTCACCGTCATCCAGAACGTAGCGAGCCGCGGAAACCACCCCTGCATCAGCAGCGGCGTCGCAATCACACCCTCCCAGAACTGCTTATGCGAGCGCACATGCCACTCGTTGATGAGGAACGGGATCGATACCAGCATCGTCAGCGCGTAGATCGGATAGAGCCTCGACAGCCGCGCCATCCAGAAGTCCACTGCATTCACCGGCTTCTCGCGGAACGAGTAGTTATACGAGAGGATGAATCCCGAGATCAGGAAGAAGAAGCTGACGAAGACATACCCGATGTCGATGAGCGGATACAGCGATACCCACGGATGCGCCTCCCAGCGCAGCCCATTGGGCGTGAAGTGGAACAGCAGGATCGTCAGCGCGAGACACGTGCGGATGCCTGTAAGCCCGGGCATCGGAGGCCTGCGCGTCTCTGCCGCTGGCGCTGTCGACTCCGACGGCAAGTCACCCACAGCCTCTTCGGCCGTGCCCAGGGGCGTGCCTTCGTATTCCTGACGATCTTCGATAGCGGCGAGCGCGGGACTCATGAACTCCTCTGACTCCAGATGAGACGCGAACCTTCGCTATGCCGTCGCGCCAGCCCGGAATTATCTGGGATTATCTTCCGACGCGCTGCAGCCGAACCCACAGGCCACCATACGCTGTCCGCCGCTCCAACCACCCGGCAAGTGCATGACAGCACGAAGAATAGGACTTTACTATCCTACATCCGCCAGCATTCGGATGCCCCTGTCTCGAACAGGTAGGCTCGCAGGGATTCCGTCCCACCAGAATCACCTCTGCCATCTGGCCGACCGGCATCTGGGAACTGAAGAGAAAACTCGCAGCTCACAACTCCCATCTCCAAACCCAGCTCCAAACCCACAGCTCAGAACTCAATCCTCATGCATTGGCCTTGGCCCTTGGCACTTGCCACTACTTCACATCCACGTGCGCAAACCCCAACCCCTCGAGCAGCGCCGTCACCGTCGTCCGCGCATTCTTCGACGCCGCATCCAGGATCCCGTCCGTCAGCGCCGCCTGCTGCAGATCGCCCTGCGCCTTCTGCCGCACCGCCGTCTCCAGGTTCGGATCCGCCTTCACCAGCAGCCCCGTATCGCGCTGGTAGACACGCGTCTTCTTGTTATCCAGCGTCGTAAGAAATACCTGCGACGCAGGCAGCGTGAGATGGATCGTCCGCCCATCCTTGCCCTCGCTGATCTGCACACTCTCCGGCTTCAGCTGGCTCAGGTCTACACCCGCAATCGTCTGCCCATGCACGATCATCAGCAGCCGGTCGCCCGCCAGCGCATCCGGCAGCACCGGGCTCGACTCATTGCCCTCCACCACCGTGTCGGTCGAATAGACCACCGTCTCCAGCCGGTTCAGCCGCTCAATCTTGTCGATCACATCGGGAGCCGTCACAATGGTCATCGGCCGCCCCGAGATCATCGACGCCAGCCGCCCTGCAAAGCCCGATCGCGCCTGGTGCACAAAGACCCCCAGCACAACCCCGCCAAGAACAATGGCCAATAGCACGCCGAAGAACGCCCCGCCGCTCCGCCGCCGCCCATCCCGGTAGTCGTATTGCATCGTCATCACGAACTACTGTACAGCCACGCGCCGGAAATGCCATTTTGAAATGGTAAAATGGCATTCATGAATGCCACGGTAGAGATCGATAAAGCCGGCCGCATCGTGGTCCCCAAAAAGGTCCGCGACGCCATGCGCTTGCGCGCCGGAGACAGCCTGAAGCTCGAGTTCTCGGATGAGAAGATGACGCTTCAGAAGCCGCGCCCACGCGGACTCTACGAAGACCGGGGCCTGCTCGTGTACGACAGCGGCGGTCCCCCGATCACCATCGAGGACACGCTGCGTCAGATCGACGAGGTTCGGGACGCCCGCATGAGATTTGTGCAGGGACCCGGCCTGCGCAAATGATCTTCCTCGACACCTCGATCTACATCGCTGCGAGCCTAGCTCGACACGAGCGGCACGCGGCGTGCTTCGAATTGCTCTCAGATACGATCTCGAAGCGACGCAAGATGGGTTGCGGCGCGCATTCCATGGCCGAGCTGTATTCGGTGCTTACGCGAATGCCACGCCCGGACCGCGTCTCTCCTACCGATGCGATCGCTATCGTCGATCGCATCGAGTCACTCACCACGCTCGTTAGCCTGTCCTCGGCAGAACAAATGGTCGTAGTCCGGGATTGTGCAGCCCGCAGGCTCGTAAGCGGGATCGTGCATGATGCCGGCCTCGTAGCTTGTGCGCAAAAAGCTAAGGCAACCGCGATCTATACGCTCAACGTGCGGCATTTCCGCCTGGCCGCCCCCGACCTCTCAAGCATCATCCTGGAACCTACGCCCTGATCTCCGCCTTCACCACACCCTCCGCCTTCTTCAGCCCGCGGTTCGCATAGCTGGCCTTCACAAAGTTCCGGAACAGCGGATGCGGTTCCAGCGGCTTCGACTTGAACTCCGGATGGAACTGGCAGCCCAGGAAGAACGGGTGCGTCGGGATCTCCACGATCTCCACATACGTCGCATCGGGCGTCGTCCCGGTCAGCTTCAATCCGCCGCCTACGAGCACCGCCTCATACTCGCGGTTGAACTCATACCGGTGCCGATGCCGCTCGCTGATCGTCGTCGTCCCATACGCCTTCGCAGCCAGTGACCCTGGCTCCAGCACACACTCCCACGCGCCCAGCCGCATCGTTCCGCCCATCTCTTCCACGCCCGTCAGCTCGCGCAGCTTGTAGATGATCCGGTGCGGCGTCGCCGGATCGAACTCGCCCGAGTTCGCCTTCGTCAGCCCGCACACATTGCGCGCGTACTCGATGCACGCCGTCTGCATGCCCAGGCAGATCCCGAAGTACGGCACGTTGTTTTCGCGCGCATAACGGATCGCATTCAACATGCCCTCGATGCCGCGCTTACCAAACCCGCCCGGTACCAGGATGCCGTCGAACCCCTCCAGCTGCGATTGCACCGCCGGCGACTCATACGTGTCAGCCTCGAGCCCTTCGGCTTCCACCCACACCACCTTGAGCTTCAGGTTCTCCGCCAGCGCGCCATGCACCAGCGACTCCTTCAAGCTCTTGTACGAGTCCTCATACTCCACATACTTGCCCACAATCCCAATCACGACCTCGTCCACCGGGTTGTAAGCCCGATGCACGATGTCGATCCACTTGCTCAGGTCCGCGGGCTTCGCCTCGATGCGCAGATACTTCAGCACCAGATCGTCCACACCCTGGCCCGCGAAGTTTAGCGGCACTTCGTAAATGCTCGGCACATCGCGCGCAATGATCACCGCCGCCTGCTCCACATTGCAGAACGCCGCAATCTTCTCGCGCATCTCGCGCGGCACTTCGCGGTCCGCGCGGCACAGCAGGATGTCCGGCTGGATGCCGATCGACAGCATCTCCTTTACCGAGTGCTGCGTCGGCTTGGTCTTCAGCTCCTGCGCCGCCGCAATCCAAGGAATCAGCGTCGTGTGGATGAACAGCGTGTTGTCGCGGCCCAACTCCTGCCGCATCTGGCGAATCGCCTCCAGGAATGGCAGCGACTCGATATCGCCCACCGTGCCGCCAATCTCCACCAGCACCACGTCGACATCGCTCGCCGCCGCGACCTTCTTCGCCGCGTTCTTGATCTCGTTGGTCACGTGCGGGATCACCTGCACCGTCTTGCCGAGATAATCCCCGCGGCGTTCCTTGGTGATGATCTGCTCGTAGATCCTGCCCGTCGTCAGGTTGTTGTCGCGGCTCAGTCTCGCATGCGTGAACCGCTCGTAGTGCCCGAGGTCCAGGTCCGTCTCCGCGCCGTCATCGGTCACGAACACCTCGCCATGCTGGAACGGCGACATCGTGCCCGGATCCACGTTCAGATACGGATCGAATTTCATCATGTTGACACGGAGTCCGCGAGCTTCCAGAAGGCAGCCGATGGACGCAGCCGCCAGCCCCTTGCCGAGGGAAGACACAACTCCGCCCGTTACAAAGATGTACTTTGCTGACATTGCGGCGACCTCTTTAATTGTGAGTTTGGTTGGTGCTTGGTGGGCACGATCAAGTATATCCCAGCCCGTCTGTGCATCCCCCGGCACGCGGAGTATAGTGACCGCATGGCTGCTCTTGCCCAGATCACGCCTCCGCAGGAGGCGATTCGCGAAGCGCTCGCCTCCCTCTCGCTGCCGGAAGGCGTTGCCCTCCACGCCGTGGAGCTAAGAGAAAACGGTTTCGGTGAGCCGTCCTGGTTCATCATCTACGCAGTCGAGCCTATCCACCTCTCCGACGAAGATCGGGCGAAGCAGCTGTCCGAGGTGGTAGATCGGACACTTCGCGCGCTATCCGCCTTGAACCTTCCGTACTTCGAGTACGTGGATTTTGTTGCCGCCTGATCATGGCGCTCCACGATGATCTGCTAAGAACCGCGCGCCTTTTGGCCACTCTCAATAGTCCATCTGCGCAAAGTACGCAGTCATCGCAGGCAGACCTCCGTCGTGCCGTCTCAACGGCATACTATGCCGTCTTCCATCTCCTGATCGCGGAGTCCTTATACCTGCTGCTGCCCTGGGCATCCTCGGCAATGTCGGCGCGGGTCGGTCGTTCCTTCGGACACAAAGAGATGGCGGGTGTGTGCCGCGCCTTCGCAAGGCGGCTTTTGACCAACGAGCTTCAGGATCTGCTGAAAGAAACCGTCTCTCCCGATCTGGAGAAGGTGGCGACGCTCTTCTGTCAGCTTCAACAGGCCCGCCACGACGCCGACTACAACGTGAGTTTCGTTCCGGTTCGGACCGTTGCGCTGTCACGCGTAGCAGAAGCAGAGGAAGCGTTCCACCGCTGGAGCGCACTCCGCGACACCCCCGAGGCGCGTGTCTTCCTCACGGCTCTTGCCTTCGGAAGCCGCTGGTCGAAATGAACATGCGCACGGCGCTTCTCAGCCTCGAAGCCCGCCTCTACACCCATCTCCGCCGTGTAGCCGACGACCGCCTGGCCGCTCGCGCCCTTCTCTCCGGAAAGCGCCCCAAACCCGACCACCTCCTCACCGGCGAACGCGGCGAAGACGCCGCCTTCTTCTGGCTCCGCGAACGCGGCTGGCAAATCACCGCCCGCCGCTGGCGCGCGCCTCGCGGCCCCGGAGACCTCGACCTCGTCGCCTGGACGGAAACCCAGCAAGGCCCCACCCTCGTCGTCTTCGAGGTCAAAGCCCGCACCCGCCGCGACCTCTATCCCGCCCAGGCCCAGGTCGACCCCGCCAAGCAGCGCATCCTCCGCCGCGTCGCCCGAGCCTATCTCCGCCAGTACCCCGACACCGAGCGCGAACAACTCCGCATCCGCTTCAACGTCGTCGCCGTCTACCTCCTCGGCGATAAGGTGGAGTGCGAGCTCTACGAAAACGCCTTCCCCCTCCGCGAGGATTATCCCCACCGCCGCCAGGCACTTCGCTAACCGGCGAAGGCGGCTACCGGCTGCAGGCCGCTAACGTCCGAAGGACGCTGCCCCCAAACATCCGATTCCCCCGCCTCCGGTGTCTAATAGTTTGCGAACACCCTTCACCGTCGGCGAAGGGTCACGACATCGATCTCCAAGGACGACCGCCATGAGCAGCCTGATGAACGCCCCCGCCTTTAACCCCGCCAAAGAGAAGCGCAACAAGCGCATCCTCATCGGCATCGGTGCGTCGATCGTCCTTCTCATCCTGCTCACCTTCGTGGGCTACGTCACCGGCCACGGCTGGGCCTTCTCCAACTTCCCCGCGCAATATAAGGTCGGCCGCTTCTTCGACGCCCTCGAGGCCAAGGACTACGCCAAGGCCTTCGGCATCTACAACAGCGACCCCACCTGGCAGCAGCATCCTGACAAGTACAAGGACTACCCGCTCGCCCGCTTCACCGAAGACTGGACCAACTACAGCCCCATCAAGGAGCCCATCACCCGCCACCACGTCGACGCCTCCGCCACCGACGGCAGCGGCAACTTCGGCACCGGCATCATCGTCGCGGTCAACGTGAACGACAAGAAGGAGATCTTCCTCTACTACCTTCGCGCCGATGGAACTCTCACCTGGCCCGCGCCCCACGAGCTCACCCGCTACTAGGGGACGGCGTACGCCTGGACGGGAGTATCTGACAGATGCAGGTGGCTCCGGACTTCCGCCCTCGCAGATGCGAGTTCCGTCTGAAACGCAGGTGAAGCAGCGATGAGACCGTACAGCGATGAGGCGATGAGGCGTGACGCCGCAACATCGCTCGGGAAATGAACGCCGCACACTACGCGGTTCTGTGCGTACTGGTCCAGGCGATGGAGGATCTCCGGTGAGCGCTCGGGAGCGATCTGGGTGAGTGCCAGTGCCTCCAGCGTGCCAACCATGCTGTGCCCACTGGGATAGGAGTTGGAAGACGTCTTCTCGCAGACAGGATGGACCTCCGCCGACGTGACAAACGGACGCGGCCTCCCGAAGCGGATCTTCAGTGGGTTGTTGATCACCCCGGAGGCCTCGCGCAGGTGCTGTGAGAACGCGGCTGTTCGCGGCAGCTCGGCCGCGTTGAACTTCGGCCCGAGGATCGACGCGAAGACGAACATGTCTTCTTCCTTGTCGTCCGCCTGGGCCTGCTGAATCTGCGAGGGCGTGCGAGTGCGCTGTGCGAGCAGGACGTCCTTCATGTCCTGCAGATCACGCTCCGAGCCCGGCGCCGGAGGAGCAGGGGTGAGCGCGATGAAGTCAATGGTTTGCGCATCGAACCACGGGCTGGTCCGCGCCGGCTTCGCGGGAGAAGCCTGTTGCGCACCGGCTACAGAGGTAGAGAGAAGGAGAAGAAGGATCAATCGCAACGGGCGGCCTCTCCTACAAAAGGGATAAGAAAAGGCAGACCGGCGCTAACCGGTCTGCCTGGGTTGGTCCACGCGGAAGTTATTCCGCGCGGCGGGTGAGGCCAATCTGGAAGGACACCGTGATGCTCCGGCCAGGGAGCAGAGTAAGCGTGTCACCAGCGTTAGGAGTAAACGTCGTTCCGGCAGTTGCGGCGGTGAGGCCGGTGATGCCCTGCGCGTTGAAGAGGTTATTGAGGCTGAGGCGAAGCTTCGATTCTCCGAAGTGCGGAATCTGATGGACGTTGTAGTTCAGGAACAGATTCGACAGCGTGAACGGCGAGATCGGAATGACCTGGCTGGCAGTGATGCTGGTCGTCTTCGTGTCCTTGGTGCCGTCCGTATAGCTCAACACCACGGGAGCCTTGTTGTCATTCCACATCGGGCCGATGCGCTTCGTGAACCAGCCAAAGTCAAAGCCGTGCGCGTTGTAGGTCAGGCCCCAGGTTTCGGTGTTGGCCGGAGTGCTGGCCATCCACACACCGTTGTTGGGATTGATGTAGTACTTGTTGCCGGTCGAGGTGCCCGTGAGGATGCTCTGGCTGGTGTAGCGCGCGGAGCCGACCGTGCCGTTAAGGTAGACGAGCAGGCCGTGCGTGAGCGAAACGTTGGCTTCGCCCTCAAAGCCCTTGGTGGTTGAGTTGCCGGAGCTCTGATACTCGCTCGAACCTGCGGCCCCTGCGTTTGGATCCGGAGAGGCGGTGTAGCCGTTGCCGAAGAGCACATAGTAGAAGTCGCCGTCGAGGGTGAAGCGACGCTGCTTGAAGACCGAGCCAGCCTGATAGGTGTAGGCCTTGGTCTGCTTCGGCAGCACGCTGACAGGATTGATGAGTTGGGCGCCAAGACCACCAGCGGTGTTTGCCACGTCGAAGACGCTGGACGGAGGAATGAGGCTGCCGGTGCCAAACTGCGCGTAGGCCGACCAGTTCTCGCGGAAACGGTAGTTCACGTCCGCCGAAGGCAGCGCGGTATTGTAGGTCGCGTAGTGATAGGCCGCTGTCTGTCCTGCCGGGAGCGGACCGATGGCGCCACCGTTATCGGCCAGCTGCTTCAGGTCGAACGTATAGCGCGAGAACTTCGCTCCGCCGGTGACCGTGAGCTTCAGCGTGGGGTGCCACTCGTACTCGGCGAAGGGCTGGTAGCTGTTGGTCCAGAAGAACTCGTTGAAGTTCGGCACCACCGTATCCGCATGGGTGATCGGATCCTGCGGAATCTGGTGCCGCGACGTCGTCGCCCACTCGTACCAGAGACCCGTGCGGAAGATGCCGTACTTCGACACCTGGCTCACTGTCGTGATGTCGCCATACTTGCGATAGCTGTTCAGCTTATCCGTACCGCAGTTCTGCGTGCCTTCCGGTAGGCAGTTCGTCGCCGAGACTACACCCGTCTTGGGTGTCGCAGCGTAGTTCTGCTGGTTGTAATAGCTATACGTGTACTGCTTGGTGTCCACGTGCCAGCCATGGCCCAGCGGCATGATGAACCCGACATACTCGAAGTCCGAGGGGATGTGGTAGTAGTTGTAGCCCGCATAGTCCGCGCGGGTGGGATCGGTGTTCTGCAGCAGGTAGTTGTATTGGGCCAGGTACTGGGTACGCGTGGGTCCCTTGGTGTTGGGGGTGTTGGTGTCGAGCAGGCCGACGCCGCTATAACCGGTCAGGATCTTCTCATCGTTGAACCGGTATTCCACCTTGATGTCGCCGGCCGAACGCATCTGCGCGTTCCAGGTTTCAAAGCCATCCGATGTCAGGTGGTTGAAGTCGGCGAGAAAGTGCGTCTTCTTGTTGGCGCCGAGTGCTCCGGAGTTGATCTGGACGTCCGTCAGGATGGTGTTCCACGAACCGTAGCTCACCGAGCCGATGATGTCCGGGTTCTGGCGCAGCGTCTTCGAAAGCATGTTGATCGAGCCGCCGAACGGCGTCGGCCCAACGGTCGAGGCGGTGCCCGGCGAGCGATCGAAGTCAACGCTGCCGATAAACGGTGCGGGGAAGAACGCCCAGGAGTGATGCGTGGGTGAGTTCGTATCCTCGTAAGGGATGCCGTCGAAGGTAATGTCGTAGTTGCCGTCGGAGAAGCCGCGGAAGAAGTTCTTTGAGTCGCCCAGGCCGCTGCCATTGGGGTTCACGGAGAACGTGCCCGGCGCGAAGAAGATCATCTCGGTGTTGTCGGCCGTGGGAGTCGTGTAGTTCTCGATGAAGTGCGACGTGATCTCCGTACGCGCGGAACGGGCATCGAGACGAGCGTCCATGGGGGCCTGCTGGGCGGCGACGGAATTCGACGCGTCGGCCTGCACTTCTACCATCTGTTCCAGGTTTCCGATGCGCAGAGTGACAGTCAGATCCGTAGGTTTGTCGGCAGCGATCGTCACGCTCGTTTCGTGCGTGGTCGCAAACCCGGGCGCATCCGCGTCGAGGATATAGCTACCCGGAGGCATGTTGCCAAGCGCAAAGTGACCGGCATCATCGGCGACGGCGCTGCGAGTTACCTTATTGTCGGGCGAGTGAACCGCGATCTTCGCGTGTGCAACCAGTGAACCCTTGCTGTCGACAACAGATCCTGTGATCGACGGGGCTGTTTGCGCTGAAAGATTAATTGCGAAAAGAATGCTGGCGGCTGAAAGCGCAGCAAGATGCAAGCGTGCGGAAAGCACAGGCAGGTCTCCCTCAAAGTAGTGATGCGAGGAAGTTAGCGGGATTTTATGGACTGATTGTGACGTTACAGTTACAGTACGGTTTAAAGGAGCTTAAGGAAATTTTAAGGTTATGGAGGCGTGTCGGTCCCGAATGACGATCCATTCCAATCTTCATTGAGTGACAGTGATCACCCTCCTTATCGTCCTCGAGCGATCAGACCAAGACCCACCTCAGTTTCAACGCCACCTTCATCACGGCGCCCATCGCCGGAGCGGACTCCATCAGCATCCTCCCCGGCCGCAGCATCATGATGTCGGTCACCTTCGGCCTCAAGCCCAAGGGCCGCTAACCCATAACCACATCACCAAGTAATACGCGAGGGACGCCAATTCGGCGTCCCTCGTTGTTGTTATCCACGTCCATCAGTCCAGAGCCTATCGCTTCACCGGGGCTCGCCGACCCGACGGCGAAAATAAACCGCCCTGTGCGGTCGCGATCGCAGCACCCGCCGGCGTCAGGTGGTTGGAGTCCGCGTACAGCGGCACGCCGTTCGCGATGATCTCGCAGCTCGTAGCATCGCAGAGCCTGTCATACGCACTCCAAACACGCGCTCCCGTGGAACCCGCGATCCTGTCCAGAACACCGCGCATTCGAATCTCATCCGACGTCCGCACATGAGCCTCGCGTTCGAATTGCGGCCGTGGAGACGCGACCAGGTCTGCCCCAAGCTGTCGCAACGGGATCGCATTCGCCAACGCGATCAGCCGCGGATCCGCATCCAGCGTCGGATCATCATCCAGCAGCACCACCGCCTTCCCCGCCGATCGCATCCGCTGCACACTATCGCGAAGGCCAGCCTCCAGGTTCCTCCAGCTGTCCTCCAGCGTCCCGCCCGTCTGGCCATGGAACAGGTACAGCGAGCCTCGATTGCTCGGCGCGAACGGCCGCAGCCACGACGAAGCGAATACCACCAGCACCACGTCCGGATCGGACACGAGCTCCCGCAACACATCCTGGTTGAAGCTTTCGCACTGCCCGCGATACCCATATGTCGCCGTGGCGAGGCCCGTACTCGGACACGCCTGCTTGGCGTAGATCACCAAAGCGTCGCCGGAACGCGAAGCCCCATCCCGAAGAGAACTGCCCAGGGCCGTCGCATGGCTGTCTCCCAGCAGCGCCACCGTGGGCTGGTGCAGATGCGCCGGGCCACACAGCGAGCCTCGCACCGGCGTCGTCGCCGTGTCCATGCCAAGACACGTCTCGTAGGTGCCGACACTTGTCTCAATCGCCTCCGCGCGGCTGTATCGGCCATGCCATCCATGCGCGAAGATGAGAACTGCACCGACGGCTGCGATCGCACCCGAGGTCGCCGCATAGCGCCATAGCGTCGCTCCGCTTCCAGCCGCACGCCGGAAAGGCACCTCGATATAGCGATAGGACAGCACGCCCAGCACCAGCGACGCACCCACCAGCAGCGCCCGCACGGATGCCGTCATATGCTCTCCCGAAAGAATCGCGCCAAAACTCAACAGCGGCCAGTGCCACAGATAAATCGAGTAGGAGATCAACCCCACCACCACCAGCGGCCGGAAGGACAGCACCCTCCGGTTGATCCAGCTTCCCTGCGCTGCGAGCACCGCAACTGCACCCGCCACCGGCGCCAGCGCCGCCAGCCCCGGGAAGGGAGTATGAGCGTCGTACACGAACGCCGAGACCAGGATCGCAGCAAGTCCCGCCACGCCGAGAAGTTCGTTCGTGACCCTCGTCTTCCTCATAGGTCCGCCGCGTTGCACCTCGACGATGCCCAGGATCGTTCCCGCGCCAAGCTCCCACCACCGGTACGGCAGCAGGAAGAACGCCGAACCCGCGTGGTCATGACGGATCGCCAGCACGGAAACGATCAGCGAGATCACGCTCAGCGCCCACAACACCGGGAGCGCCAGGCTCCGCCGGAAGCGCAGCACCGTCACCACCACGACCGGGAAGAACAGGTAGAACTGTTCCTCGATACCCAGCGACCACGTCATCAGCAGCGGTTTCAGCTCAGCCGAGGGCGAAAAATACGACGTCTCGTACCAGTAGAAAATATTGGAAACCGAAGCCACGCTGGCCACTACCTGCGCTGCCAGGGACTTCAGCTCCCTCGAATCGAGCAGCAGGCAGCCAAGCACCAGCACCGCCACGATGACGGCCAGCGCCGCCGGAAGAATTCGTTTCGTACGCCGGATGTAGAAGTCGCGGTAGCTGAACGTGCCGTTCGACACCTGCTTGAAGACGTGGGATCCGATCAGATATCCCGAGATGACGAAGAACACATCCACGCCCACAAAGCCGCCCCCGAGAAAGGGAACCCCGGCGTGAAAGAGAATGACAGCAAGAATCGATATAGCACGTAGCCCGTCGATATCGGGCCGGTAGTTGACGCGTCCTTGTGTTCTGAACCAGGAAAATCCAACGGCTCCACCGTCATTGGACTGTGACAATTCGGGGTCCCCTTTTCCATTCGCATGGAACTGGCCTTGAGGCTTAATATGGTGAGGGCCGCGCCGCGTTGGCTCGCGCGGAAGGCATGCTGCGTAAGTCGTTGAAGGGCCTATAGCTCAATGGTCAGAGCAGGGGACTCATAATCCCTTGGTTCCAGGTTCGAGTCCTGGTGGGCCCACCACTTCGCCACCCGGGTCTCTTCCCCATCCCTTCACTGCTTCCAGTTCGTGCCCGGGGTCGTCCCCGTCTCTCCCGGAGCTGACGGCTTGATGTTCTCTTCCGCCGGCTTCTCCGTTTCCTTCGCTACCGGAGCCTCAGGAGGCGCCTCGGGGCCGCTTCCCTGCCGCGTGGTCTCCTGCTGCGTGGTCTTCGCCGGTGCGCGCTCCGTGTTCCTGTTCGGGCTGCTCTCTGTGCTCATCGACCACCACTCCTTGCCAGAACACCGGCTGAGCGTACGATGCCGCCACGAGCCTCTCCGCCGCCCGGCCCGGAGATTCTGTCGCACTCCAGTACCCCCCCGCGTAGACGCCAAGGCCAAATCCCGCCACGCGCAGGCCGTTTACCTCCTCGGCAACCTTCGCCTCCAGCCGGCCCCCCGCCACTCCCGCCGCAGCTATGCTGGAACTGCCGTTCCTCCCACCGTTCAGGGCAGGCGAGCGCCTGACCGCACTATCGTTCCCGAAAAGGGCGGTGACCCATCCATCTCCCCTGCCCTGAAACGAAACAATCCAGGCATCTGACCGTTAGATAGAGGCAGATCAGATCGGCAGAGAGCAAGGACCGGCCATGAGGCCTGC
Source organism: Bryocella sp. (assembly GCF_058498515.1). Taxonomy (NCBI): domain Bacteria; kingdom Pseudomonadati; phylum Acidobacteriota; class Terriglobia; order Terriglobales; family Acidobacteriaceae; genus Bryocella; species Bryocella sp. The sequence continues at coordinate 6,925 of NZ_JBMHYI010000050.1, read as the reverse complement.
CACATTCCCCTGCCTGCGCTCCAACCCTGTCTCTCTGTTTGCCTGCCCAATCCCGGCGCTGTACTCCTCGGTGTCCAGCGCCACGTCCTACTCGGTACGATCTCGGGCCAGCTCTCACTCCACCGGTTCTTTTGACCGCGAGGCAGCGCCGGGTCTCCCTACCAACCACAACCTCCACCGCACGCTTGCCAGCCTCCGCCAGTGAGGGCCTCAACAGGAAGACATGCTCCCCATGAGATCCAGTCATCGTTCCCTTTTTCGCGCCGTCTCGGCCACACTCCTTGCCGTAGCCGTCAGTGGAGCTTCCGGCCAGTCCCAGGCCCAGGCCAGCCGCTCCCGCATCACCGCCGCGATCGACAACGGTAATCGCGTCACCCTGGCCCATTCGAAGTCCGCACGCGCCGTCGCCGCCTTCGATCGCGGTCCGGTGGAGAGCTCGTTCCAGCTTCAGGGGCTGGAACTGAGCTTCACGATGAGCGACACCCAGCAGACTGACCTGGGTTCGCTGCTCGCCGCCCAGCAGGATCCCTCCTCGGCGCTCTACCACCAGTGGCTCACGCCCACGCAGTTCGCCGCCCGCTTCGGCATGTCCGACGCCGACCTCGCCACCGCGCAGGCCTGGCTCTCTTCGCAGGGCTTCAGCGTCACCGGCGTCAGCCCCAACCGTCTCGGCATCTCCTTCAGTGGGACCGCCGGCCAGGTCGCTGCCGCGTTCGGAACCTCGCTGCATTACTACCGCAGCCCCACCGAGACCGAGGCCCACTTTGCCCCCGCGTCCGATCTAACCCTTCCCGCCGCGCTCGCAAGTGTCGTCTCCGGCGTGCGTCACCTCTCCAACTTCCGCCTGAAGCCGCGTGCGGTTCTCGGACAGCCGGTTGCCGTCAAGCCCAACTACACCTTCGCACCCAAGGATCAACACTTCCTCGTTCCGGCGGATGTCGCCACCATCTACAACGTCAAGGCGGCCTATAACGCCGGCTACACTGGCGCGGGCCAGACCATCGCAGTCCTCGGCCAGTCGGCCATTGTCTCCAGCGACATGACCAACTTCCAGACCGCTGCAGGTCTGACCGTAAAGGCCCCGACGCTCACCCTGGTACCGGGCACTGGCACGTCTACGATCAACCCGGGCAACAATCCGGCATCGGGCGACGAGGCCGAGAGCGACATCGACCTGGAGTACTCCGGAGGCATCGCCCCGGGAGCCACCATCAACTTCGTCTACACCGGCGGCGCCCTCGATTCGCACGGAGATCCGATCTATGGCATCTTCGACGCGCTGAGTTATGCCGTCCAGGCCAAGCCCCCGGTCGGCCAGGTCATCACCCTCAGCTATGGAGAGTGTGAGTTCGCCGCAACCAATGGAACCAACCAGGTTGCAGGCTCAGGCTCCGACGTCGCGGCCATCGAGGTCATCCTGCAGGAGGCCGCCGCCCAGGGCCAGACCTTCGTCAATTCCTCCGGCGACACCGGCTCGACCGCGTGCGCCGGCGACTTCGGCAACTCCGGCTTGACCCCCACCGAGCTCGGCTATGAGCAGATGCTCAACGTTAGCTATCCTGCATCCAGCGCCTACGCTGTTGGAGTGGGAGGCACCGAGTTTCCCGCAGCCGATGTCGCTGCCAACAACACCACCTACTGGGCCTCCGCGAGCACTTCGAATGTCATCGGTTCCGCGCTCTCCTACATCCCCGAGCAGGTCTGGAACGACGACAGCACCACACCCTTCGCCAGTGGTAACTCGCTCGGTAACTATCTCTCGGCCGGCGGCGGTGGCATCAGCACGCTCTTCGCCCGCCCCAGCTGGCAGACCGGTGTGGCTACCACCGCGGCAGCCTATCGCCTCGTCCCGGACGTCTCCCTGGCCGCCTCGCCCAGCTATCCCGGCTACCTCTTCTGCTCCAGCGACTCCCAGTCGACCGGGGTCTCCGGATCCTGCGCCAGTGGCTTCCTGACCACTACCGGTTACGCGGAGATTGGCGGCGGCACCAGCTTCGCCGCACCCCTCTTTGCCGGCCTGGTCGCCATCGTCAATCAGTATCTCAATGACACTGCCGGCCAGGGCTTGGTAACGTCGAAGCTGTATACGCTGGCAGCCAACTCCACTACCTATGCCTCCGCCTTCCACGACGTCACCTCCGGCGGCAATGAGTGCACCGTCGGCGTCTCCCTCTGCGGCAGCGGCAATCAAAACTCCCTGTACACCGCCGGCACTGGCTACGACATGGCCTCCGGCCTGGGCTCGCCGAACTTCTACAACCTGATGACGGCCTGGGGCCCAGCTGGCGGGTCAACTTCGACCAAGTCCTTCACCGTGGCCGCCACTCCCACGGCACTGACCCTCGCCGCCGGCTCCTCCGGCACCTCGACCATCACCGTAACCCCCGCCGGCGGCTACACCGGAACCGTCGCCTGGACCATCACCTCCAGCCCCTCGATCACCAACGCCTGCTACACCTTGCCCTCAGCCGTGGTCACCGGAACCACAGCCGCTACCGCCACGCTCACCATCCAGACCAGCAGCACGAGCTGCACGTCCGGCACCTCCTTCATGGCCCGGCTCGGCGCGGGCAACATCGCCTCAGCCTCCGCGCCACAGCAGCCCAGCCACAGCAGATTGCCGGAGGGCATCGCCCTCACCGGCCTGCTCGTCACTGGCTACTTCGGCCGCCGCTCCCGCAAGCTCAAGGGTCTGGTCGCCATGGGCCTCCTGATGGTCGGCGGCCTCTCGCTGACCGGCTGCTCCGGCGGAACCTCCAACAACTCCGGCGGAACCACCACCATCACGACCACGAACGCCACCAAGAACGTCTACACCCTCACGATCAAGGGCACGGACACCACCACCTCGACCATCACCGCCAGCACCACGCTGACCCTGACGGTCGACTAAGCCTGAACGAGCACCGCTTCCCCCGACGCCCTCACTCCGGTGAGGGCGTCTTCTTTCGCGCCCACACATCTAATCTTTGGGCTTTGGGGCCGGCTGATCCTCATTACCTTCGTTCCGCAGTCCCCGTTTTGCACGAACTCTTGGTGCTCTCCACAACGCCCTTTTCGGTACCCTGAAACAGGCCATTCATGTTGACGTAACAAAAGTCCGCAATTGCCGCGGATTCCCGGCGGTTTCCACAAGAAAACCCCAAGAAAACCGCACCTCGATGCCGAAACGGCCGCGCAGGTTACCGCCGTAAGGGTATCTGCGTAGACACCACAAGATCTAGTTGCTTTATACTTGACTCGTACCAGATGGAGCGGTACTTTCACACTCACCGCTGGTTCTGGTGAAGCCGCTTTTCTTGGCCGGACCGCTCGCACAACAGGCCTTATTCGGTCTCCGGTCCGGCAACATATGCCCGGGCCGCAGGTTCTGCTGCGCTTGTCGGTCTGGAGAAAAGCCCTTACGACCCGCGACGGAACACGAACCCCGATCTTTGTTTCCCAGACCTAAGCGTCTTATTGTCTTCAGCCCGGCCGGTTCTCCGGCCCTGCACCACTTTTTCTTCGCATAACTCTCCGCCGGGAGGTACCACACACGATGTCCGAAATCAGCAACACCGCAGTCCACGCCCTTGATGAAGCCCTCAGCCCCTCGCCCGCAGCGCACAGGCCTGCGCCCGGCCATGCCCCCGGCCTTTCGTTTACCCGCCACTTCACCCGCCCAGGTGTATCGCCCCTCGATGAAGTCGCGTGGGAGCTCCGCGACGCCGTCATCCAGGACTACAAGGGCAAGCTCATCTTCGAGCAGAAGAACGTCGACGTTCCCGCCGACTGGTCCATGACCGCGACCAACATCGTCGCCTCCAAGTATCTCCACGGCCGCGTCGGAACCCCCGAGCGCGAGTCCGGCGTCCGTGCCCTCATCAGCCGCGTGGCCGAGTCCATGCGCGACTGGGGCATCCGCGACGGCTACTTCGCGTCCCAGGAAGACGCAGACATCTTCTTCGCCGAGCTCACCCACCTCCTCGTCAACCAGAAGGCCGCCTTCAACTCGCCCGTCTGGTTCAACGTTGGCTGCGATCGCCTCGAACCCAACTCCGATGCCCAGAACTGGCATTGGAACGCCGAGCAGGGTAAGGTCCTCTTCTCGACCACCGGCTACAGCAATCCCCAGTGCTCCGCGTGCTTCATCAACTCCGTCGGCGATTCGCTCGACTCCATCCTCACCCTCGCCAAGACTGAGGGCATGCTCTTCAAGTGGGGTTCAGGCGCAGGCTCCAACCTCTCCGCGATCCGCGGCAGCATGGAAACCCTCTCCGGCGGTGGCACCGCTTCCGGCCCGCTCAGCTTCATGCGCGGCTTCGACGCCTTCGCCGGCGTCATTAAGTCCGGCGGCAAGACCCGCCGCGCCGCCAAGATGGTCATCCTCAACGTCGATCATCCCGACATCGAAGACTTCATCCAGTGCAAGGTGAAGGAAGAAGCCAAGGCCTGGCACCTCATGCAGGCTGGCTACGACGGCTCCGGCCCCGACTCCGAGGCCTTCGCCTCCATCTTCTTCCAGAACGCCAACAACTCCGTCCGCGTCACCGACGAGTTCATGCACGCCGTCGAGACCGACAGCGACTTCACTACCCATACCGTCAAGGATCGCAAGGACGTCAAGACCTACAAGGCCCGCGACCTCATGCACCAGATCGCCGAAGCCACCTGGCAGTGCGGCGACCCCGGCATGCAGTACGACACCACCATCAACCGCTGGCACACCTCCAAGAACACCGCCCGCATCAACGCCAGCAATCCCTGCTCGGAGTACATGTTCCTCGATGACTCCGCCTGCAACCTGGCCAGCTTCAACCTCATGAAGTTCCTCACCCCCGGCGGCCAGTTCGACGTCGAGAGCTACCGCCACGCCATCCGCGTCGTCACCACCGCGATGGAGATCATCGTCGACGCCGCCGGCTACCCCACCGAGCAGATCGCCAAGAACTCGCACGACTACCGCCCGCTCGGCCTTGGCTACGCCAACCTCGGCGCGCTGCTCATGAACTTCGGCCTGCCCTACGACTCCGACGCCGGCCGCGCCTTCGCCGCCACCGTCACCGCCATCCTCTGCGGCGACGCCTACGCGCAGTCTGCGCGTATCGCCGAAACCTGCCCCTCACTCGGGGCCGCAACTCCGCTCACCCAGCGCGCGCACATCGAAGGCGGCGCCTGCCCCGGCTTCTACGTCAACCGCGAGCCCTTCCTCGACGTCGTCCGCATGCACCGCGCCGAGGTCAACAACATCGATAAGAACCTCAAGCCCGTTGGCGTTGGACACGAAGACTCCCTCGGCTTCATCGCTCCCCAGCTCGCCGAGATGAAGGCCGCCAGCCAGGCTGCATGGGATGAAGCTCTCGTCCTTGGCGAGCGCTTCGGCTACCGCAACTCCCAGGTCACCGTCCTCGCTCCCACTGGAACCATCGGCTTCATGATGGACTGCGACACCACCGGCATCGAGCCCGATCTCGCCCTCGTCAAGTACAAGAAGCTCGTCGGCGGCGGCATGATCAAGATCGTCAACAACACCGTCCCCGGAGCCCTCTTCAAGCTCGGCTACTCCGAGCAGGAAGTCGAAGGCATCGTCAACTACATCGACGCCACCGGCACCATCGAAGGCGCACCCGGCCTCAAGGCCGAGCACCTCCCCGTCTTCGATTGCTCCTTCAAGCCCGCCAAGGGAACCCGCACCATCTCCTGGACCGGCCACGTCCGCATGATGGCCGCCACGCAGCCTTTCCTGTCCGGGGCGATTTCCAAGACCGTCAACCTCCCCAACGACTGCTCCGTCGACGACATCGCCGAAGCCTACATGGAATCCTGGCGTCTCGGCCTCAAGGCCGTAGCCATCTACCGCGACGGCTCCAAGGGAACCCAGCCCCTCAACGTCTCCGCCCAGACCGACGCCGACAAGAAGGGCACCGCCGTCACCTCTACCGAAGCGGGTAGCCCATCCTCTGCGCAGCAAAGGGTGGGGTCGGAAGCCGCACAGGCCTCAGCGGAAGCCGCCGCAGCCCTGACCGCTGCTCTCGCCAGCGCCCAGGCCGAAGCGACCGCAGCCAACCAGGCCAAGGCCGCCCTCGAACTCCGCGTCAAGGAGCTCCTCGCCACCGCTGGCTCCGCCCACGACGCCGCCGACCAGACCGCACCGCCCCGCGCCGTGCGCCATCGTCTCCCGTCCGAGCGTGCCTCCATCACCCACAAGTTCCGCATCGCCGACCACGAGGGCTACCTCACCGTCGGCCTCTACCCCAACGGAACCCCCGGTGAGATCTTCATCCGCATGGCCAAGGAGGGCTCCACCATCTCCGGCCTCATGGACTCCTTCGCCACTGCCGTCTCCATGTGCCTCCAGCACGGCGTGCCGCTGAAGCTCCTCTGCGAGAAGTTCGCCCACACCCGCTTCGAGCCCTCCGGCTGGACCGGCAACGAACAGATCGGCTATGCGAAGAGCATCATGGACTACCTCTTCCGCTGGATGCAGCTCCGCTTCCTCTCCGGACACCAGCTCGACCTCTTCGCCAACATGCGTCCGGCGGCGAGCCTGTCGCAGAGCGTCCCGGTCGCGGGTTCCATCACCGGAGCCGACAGCTCCGTCACCGCGACCACCCCTTATTTGTCATCCCGCAGCGAAGCGGAGGGACCTGCAGTTTCCTCCCACGAACCCACCAGCTACGCCGGCTCCACCGCCGAACAGCTCAACGACCGCCGCGCCCCGCAGCAGGGCATAGCAAGCGAGCCGCAGGCGATGATCTCCCGCGACATCATCGCCTCGAACGGCATCCCCACCACCGGCACCCTCAACGTCGCAGACAACGGCCTGTACCACGCCTCCGACGCGATGAAGGGCATGTACGACATGGGCGACGCCCCCTCCTGCAGCACCTGCGGAGCCATCATGGTCCGCAACGGAGCCTGCCACCGCTGCATGGAATGCGGAAGC